>JANYJN010000446.1 GCA_025358475.1 Candidatus Solibacter sp. | reverse complement strand
GGCTCAGCGGCAAGATTGACCGCATCGGTATGAGCGGCACGAGTTTGACGGTCAACCAGCCGGCCGGAAAGCCCCCGGCGCCCAGCCGCCTTGCCGCCGCCGACCATCGCACGGCGGCGGCCTTCCTGCTGGACTGGCTGGAGGCGCAGCCGGACTTCACGTCTATAAAGGCCGCCGGACACCGCCTGGTGCACGGCATGAAGCATTCCAAACCGGAGCGGGTCACACCGAAGCTGCTGGTGGAACTGCACCGCATCACGCCGTATGACCCCGAACATCTGGCGCGCGAGATTGGGCTGATCGAGGCGTTGCGGCGGCGGCATCCAAAATTGCCTCAGGTGGCGTGCTTTGACACCGCGTTTCACCGCACTATGCCGCGCGTCGCCAAGTTACTGCCCATCCCGCGGCGCTATGCGGCCAAGGGCGTAGAGCGATACGGTTTCCACGGCCTGTCCTACGCTTATCTGGTGGAGGAGTTGCGCCGGCTCGACGCCGCGGCCGCGGATGGCCGCGTGATCCTGGCGCATCTCGGCAGCGGCGCCAGTTTGGCCGCCGTGCGCCACGGCAAGAGCCTCGATACCAGCATGGGCTTCACGCCCACGGCCGGATTGGTGATGGGCACGCGCTCGGGAGACCTGGATCCGGGCCTGGTCTACTACCTGGCGCGCACCGAGGGCATGACAGCGGCGCAGTTTCAGAAGATGGTGAACCACCAATCCGGGCTTCTCGGAGTTTCCGGGACCAGTTCAGACCTACGCGACCTGTGCGCGCGCGAAGCCTCCGACGCCCGTGCGGCGGACGCGGTGGAGCTATTCTGCTACCAGGTGCGGAAGTGGATCGGCTCCTTCGCCGCTGTGCTGGACGGGGTGGACACGCTGGTCTTCGCCGCCGGCATTGGCGAAAACGCGCCGCTTATCCGGCAGCGGATTTGCGATGGACTCGGCTTTCTCGGCATCGAACTAGACGGCAAGCGCAATGCGAAGAATGCGCCGCTGATTTCGCCGGACGCCAGCCGCGTCAAAGTACGCGTCATCCCGACGGACGAGGAACTCATGATCGCGCGCTCCGTCACCCGCGTGCTCAATCTCCACTAAATTCGGTAACCTTAAACCATGAAGACCAACACGCTCACGCCGGAACTGCTTGCCACGATGGATGCCTACTGGCGCGCGGCCAACTATCTGTCGGCCTGCCAGATTTATCTTCACGACAATCCGCTGCTGAAGCGGCCGCTCGCGCTGGCGGACGTGAAGCACATGCTGCTGGGGCACTGGGGCACCACCCCCGGGCAGAACTTCGCATACGTGCACTTGAACCGGGTCATCAAGAAATACGACCTCGACATGATCTATGTCTCCGGTCCCGGGCACGGCGGTCCGTCCGTAGTGGGCAATACCTATCTGGAGGGCACTTACAGCGAGATCTATCCCAACATCAGTCAGGATGAGGCCGGCCTTCGGAAGCTGTTCCGGCAGTTTTCTTTTCCCGGAGGAATTCCCAGCCACGCATCGCCGGAGTGTCCGGGCTCCATCCACGAGGGCGGCGAGTTGGGCTATTCGCTGAGCCATTCGTTCGGGGCCGTCTTCGACAATCCCGATCTCATTGTGGCCTGCGTTGTGGGCGATGGCGAGGCGGAAACCGGACCCCTGGCCACGGCGTGGCATTCCAACAAGTTCCTCAATCCGGCCACCGACGGCGCGGTGCTGCCGATTCTGCATCTCAACGGCTACAAGATTTCTAACCCGACCCTGCTGGCCCGCATCACCCGCGAGGAATTGGAGCAGTTGTTCCGCGGTTATGGATGGACCCCGTACTTCGTCGAGGGCCACGAGCCGGCGTTGATGCATGAGGCGATGGCCGCAACGCTCGACACGGCGGTGGAGCAGATCCGGCAAATCCAGCGGGACGCCCGCGCCGCTGCTCGCTCCGGGGGCAACGTGGTGCGTCCGCGCTGGCCCATGATCGTCCTCAATTCACCCAAGGGCTGGACCGGCCCGAAGGTGGTCGACGGCCTACAAGTGGAGGGCACGTTCCGTTCCCACCAAGTGCCGCTCTCCGACCCGGCCACCCATCCGGAACACCTCCAGCTATTGGAAAACTGGCTGAGAAGTTACCGGCCGGAAGAACTCTTCGATGAGCAGGGCCGCCTGAAACCGGAACTGGCTGAACTGGCGCCCAAGGGCGATCGACGCATGGGCGCGAATCCCCACGCCAACGGCGGCATGCTGCTCCGCGACCTGCGCATGCCGGATTTCCGCGACTACGCGATCGAGGTTCTCTCGCCGGGGGTGCGCGGCATCGGCGACACGCGCGTGCTTGGACCTTTCCTGCGCGACGTGGCGAAGTTGAATGGCGAGCAGCGGAATTTCCGCGTCTTTGGCCCCGACGAGACGCTCTCTAACGGCCTGGAAGCCCTTTTTGAAGCCACCCAACGCCAGTGGGACGCCGCGACCGTGCCCAACGACGAATTCCTCGCGCCCACCGGGCGCGTGATGGAAATGCTCAGCGAGCACCAGTGCGAGGGCTGGCTGGAAGGCTACCTGCTCACCGGGCGGCATGGAATCTTCAACTGCTACGAGGCGTTCATCCACATCGTGGATTCCATGTTCAATCAGCACGCCAAGTGGCTCAAGGTCACGTCGCTGCTGCCGTGGCGGCGGAAGATCGCCTCGTTAAACTACCTGCTGGCTTCGCATGTCTGGCGCCAGGATCACAACGGCTTCACGCACCAGGATCCCGGTTTCATCGACCATGTCGTGAACAAGAAAGCCGAGGTGGTGCGCGTC
>JANYJN010000419.1 GCA_025358475.1 Candidatus Solibacter sp. | reverse complement strand
GAGCGTGCGCATGAAGGCGGAGGTAGTGTCCAGCGACGAACGCGAAGGCGACCTGCGCCGCATCCTGAATTTCGGACACACCTTCGGGCACGCCCTGGAGGCGGAAACCGGGTACAAGCGCTTCCTGCACGGCGAGGCGGTTGCGTGGGGCATGCGCGCCGCCGTCTACCTGGCGGAATCCACAGGCCAGCTCTCCGCGGAGGATAGCGTCGACATCCTGGAAATGATCGCCGCCTACGGGCCGATTCCGCCGCTTACGGGCATTCCCGCGCAGAACCTGTTCGCGCGCCTGGTACATGATAAGAAGACCTTGCACGGCAAGGTGCACTTCGTGCTGCCGGTGCGCATCGGGGAGGTTACGGTGGTGTCGGACGTCGAGGACAAACTCGTTTTGGACGCCATACGGTTCGCGCTGCTATGAGCGGCAGCACGCCTTTGGGGGTGCGTAACGATCAGGACCCTGCGCGCAGCGAAGCGGAGGCGGCGCGTTGGGTGCGCGGCATGTTTGGCCGCGTGGCTCACCGCTACGACCGCGCCAACCACCTGCTCTCCTTCCAGATCGACCGCTACTGGCGCGCCCATACGGTGCGCCGCACGCGGGAAATTCTACTCCGTCCGGAGGCGCGCGTGCTCGATCTCTGCTGCGGCACCGGCGACTTGCTGCTGGCCCTCGCCAGGCAGGGGCGGCGCGTGCTGGGCAGCGATTTCTGCCACCCCATGCTGGTCGCCGCGCACGCCAAAATCTCGCGGCGGCGCGCCCCGGCCGTGCTTTTCGAATCCGACGCCTTAAAGCTCCCGCTGCGCGATGCGTCGCTCGACCTGCTCACGGTTGCCTTCGGCTTCCGCAACCTGGCGAACTACCAAGCCGGCTTGGTCGAAATGCGGCGCGTACTTGGCCCCGGCGGCATGGCGGCGATCCTGGAATTCTCCCAGCCGCCGAGTGCGGTTTTCGGCGCCCTCTACAACTTCTATGCGCGCCGCATCCTCCCGTGGATCGGCGGCCTCGTCTCCGGTTCGCGCGATGCGTACACCTACCTGCCGGAATCGGTCCGCAAGTTCCCGGCCGCCCCGGAACTGGCTGCCATGATGCACCGCGCAGGCTTCGTGGACGTCAGCTTTGAGTACCTCACCGGCGGCATTGTAGCCTTACATTTGGGACGGATACCATGAGCGATCGGGACGAATTATTGGTAAGTCTGAATTCCTGTCGCAGCGAGTTACTGGCGGCGATCGAGGGGGACGGACGAGCAGGCTGCCGCCGAACCGGGGGCGGCGGATGGAGTGCATTGGAAATACGCGGAGCATGTCGCGAGCCGCTCAGAGTGGTATAAGAGTCACATTGGATGCGTTTCAGCTTCGATCCTCGAAAGAGCAGCCGCCTCAGGGCGAATCCCAGACGCGGCATCGGGTTCAGAGGAAGCGCGCGAGCTCTTCTCCCAGCCTTGTTGGCTTGATCGGCGATCCGACGTTCCGGAGCAGTTTCTGGCCGTTGGCTGGGTAGGTGACCGGCTGTATTCTGTCATATTCGAAGCCAGGGAAGACGGAAGAGGGCGAGATACTGCATCTCGTCACCCTGTGGAGATCGACGAAGGAGGAGATCCAATCGTATGAAGAACACTCGTAAGTCCGCAAAACCCGTTTCCGCCGATGCGATTGCGCGGCTAGCCGATCAAGGCCAGGACGTTTCCCGTTTCTTCAAGGGTCAAGGCCGGATGGTGCAGCCGATTCAACGCGTCAATGTGGACGTTACTGCCAGCATGCTGGAGGAACTGGACAAGGCTGCTCAAGACCTCAACGTGAGCCGCCAGGCGGTCATCAAGACGCTGGTCCGGCACGCTCTCGACCAACACTACCTGGCGCAGCGCGCAAGGCGGCCGCAGCCGGCGTCGTAACCGCAACCGGCGGGAAACGCGCTCAGCTCACCACCGCCCCCGCCTTCGCCAGCGCCGCTTCCACTTCTTCCTTCGTGAGGTCCGTACTGATGAACAGTTCCTGGCGCGCACCGGCGCTTAGCGCGATCGCCTTCCATCCATTCTGCGTCGGCACGGTCACCCGCACTTTCACTTTGCCCCGCGCGTTGCGTACCGGGCGAATCACACCCGGAATCACACTGCGGATCGCCGGAGTCGCTTTCAGCAATTCTTCCAGGATGCCGCGCACGCCATCGATGATGCTGTGCTCGATCTTCAGCCGGTCGTGGGCGGTGCGCAAGCGCATCTACTGCCAGCCCTCGCCGCCGCGTAACGGTACGAACCGGCACAGGGTGGGCACACGGCAATCTACGCGCCCGCCGCGCATGGTCACCACGCGCAGCTCCTGATCGTCCATGGCTCCCACCGGAATCACTAGGATTCCTGGATCGTTCAACTGCTCCACCAGCGCCGCGGGGATCTCCGGCGCGCCCGCCGCCACCGAGATCGCGTCGTAAGGCGCCCCCACCAGATAGCCGCCCGAACCATCGCCCGCCACCACTTGCACGTTGCCGTCGCGCGCGCTGCGGCGCAGGTTGTCCCTAGCCTGTTGCGCCAGGCTTGGAAGGATCTCTAGCGTAATCACGTGCGCCGCCAGTTGACCCAGCACGGCCGCCGCGTAACCGCAGCCGGCGCCCACTTCCAGCACGCGTTCGGTCCCCCGCAACTCCAGTGACTCGGCCATCAGCGCGGTCATATAAGGTTGCGAAATGGTCTGCCCCTCGCCAATGTGGATCGGTGAATCCTGATACGCCACCAGGCGCGACTCCAGCGGCACGAATTCCTCGCGTGGGATTTCCAGCATGGCAGCGAGCACCCGCTCGTCGACAATCCCCCGACGGCGAAGCTGCGTATCTACCATGCGACGGCGTTCCGAAAACCAATCGGGGACCAAGTCCACCCCCCCACTTTATAATAGCTACAGATGCCCCACTTGATTACGCTCATCCCCGGCGACGGAATCGGCCCCGAAGTCGCCGACGCCACCGTACGCGCCGTAGATGCTACCGGCGCTGCTCTCGATTGGGAACGCGTCGAAGCCGGTGCGCGCGCGCTCGCCGAACAGGGCCAGTTGATTCCCGACGACGTCTTCGCTTCGCTCGAAATGACGCGCGTCGGCCTCAAGGGCCCCACCGCCACACCCATCGGCGGCGGACACCAGAGCATCAACGTGGTGCTGCGCAAGAAGCTCGGCCTCTACACAAACTTCCGCCCGGTGCGCATG
>JANYJN010000317.1 GCA_025358475.1 Candidatus Solibacter sp. | reverse complement strand
TGCGGCGATCCCCAGAATCAGCGCCGCCAGGACAAAAATCAAGATCGTTAGTGCTGAAATCATTAGAAAAATACCGCTTCGCTCAATTAAGATATTATCCGCAATTCCAGGCTAACGCAACTGGGCTGCCGGTAGCAAGGTACTAGTTAACTAAACTGCACTCAGGTAAATCACCGAGGATGGCGGAAATCGCGGGGAGTTCCGGGAACGCCGGTATCTAGCGGCCCGAAGCCCGCAGCAGCGCGGCGTTGAGTGAATCCAGGTGCCTCAAAAGCCGGCTTTCGTGCTCCTGTCCGTATAGCGCCGGCGCCCGGCTTGACTCTTCTCCCGATGCGCGCAGCAGGGTCAGCCAAGCCACCATACTGGCCGCGCTAATGCTTATCAGGACGATGTTCACCTCGCGAGCCAGGTGCAAACCGAACAGGCTGCGCACCAGCATCACGAAAATATTGCTCAGAAAGAAGATGGAAAATACCAGGGCGTGCACCCGGACGTTCCAGCTCAGTTTCACCGGGAAAAGGCTCAAAAAACACAGGATTAAAACGATAAAGACCGCCAGCCCGGTGTAAACCCCCCGCTCCGCCGCCAGCATGTAGAACATGATTTTGGATTGCTGCGGCATGCTAGGTTGAATCCGCGGCAATAAGCTGATAGCGGAAAGGCTCACCGAGATCGCCAGGCTGACGTACAGCGCCCCACGGCCGAGGCTATAAAGCCCTTTGTATTTCTCCAGCACCAATTTGTAGAGTTCCAGCACCATCAATATATAGAATCCGAGTGCAATCGGCTCGGTCAGAACCCACACTTGCTGGTAGAGGCCGGAAGTGAGTGCCAGGAAAAGGGGCCAGATGCTGTTTGGAATGCGGAAGATGAAGAAAGCAAACAAGACGGGATACCGGCGACACAGACCTGTTCGATACAGCTTGAGCACCATGAGAACGGAGCCCAGCAGCAAAACCGCTTCCAAACATGAAACGAGCACAACTCCAGTCATCAGAGGTATTCAGCCCCCGACCTTATCACCACGTGCCACGCTCGTAAGGGTTGACTTTCGGTACTAGCGAACCCACGGGCAAGGTTGGCATTCCGGAATCGGGTTATCTCGGTTAGACGGACGCGCGGCGAATAGCGAAAGCGCGAGAAAGGCGAGAATCGTAAGTTTTTTCATGATGTTCAATTGTCCTTTTTTCTAGCCACTGGATAGTAATGCGGGTACCAGTGTATTCGGTACCAGTGTATCTGGCACCAGACGGTTATAGAGTGATTATCCAAAATTTATTCTGAAAATGGAAGACTAACGAGTCTGAATATTCAAAGGGGATCTGGGCTGTCCTGTTGGATCCCCACGCGTCAGGTGATATAGAATCAAAGTTCGGGGCTCGCGACTGACGCGGGCACCCGGTTCGCCCGGTAACGCTGCTGTGCCGCGGTTTTGGAGCCGTGGGGATAAAGGAATTAGGGGGGCGTTTGGCGGATTTCATCGCAAAACCGGAACCGGCTCGAGGACCGGCCGCGGAATTATGGCGGAAAACGCTTTCGCGAATTCCAACCCACTTCGGCCGCCTCGTCTTTCTGTCGTCCCTGCGCGATGCGCTCACCGGCCGCTATGCTCACCCGCCGCTGAGCCAGATAGTGGGCAGCGAAATCACCGACCGCACCCTCTGCCACAGCCATCACGAGATCTTTTCCGAATGGCTGGGCTTCACCCTGGAACAGCAGAAAGCCGACCTCGATGAGTACTTGATGGCATCCCACGCACCGTTGGATCTGGTCCCCTACCGCGACATCGTGCCGGCTACCGCCCATCAGGTGGAACGCCAGCTCTACCTGGCGGATTTGGAGACGCTTGTAGAGTTGCTCCGCTTCGAGCATGGCGGCCCTCACTCTGTTCCAGAAGCATAGCCTTGGGCATCAACGTGGGACAGACGCTTTCGTCTATCAACCCTGCAATCCCAGGATTAATCCACCGCTTCTCATTGCCGGGGCGCTCCATGATATGATCCCGCTTGATGCCTGCCGCGTTTTCCCGGCGGCCGATTCGCGCGGAACGGCGGTCAAAATGTCGACTAAAATAATCATCGGAATCTCGGGCGCGAGCGGCGCCATTTACGGCTGGCGCCTGCTGGAACGGCTGCGCGCCCACGGCGGCGTGGAAATCCACCTGATCCTGACCCGCTCGGGCGAGAAGACGCTGTTTCTCGAAACCGGCAAATCGGCCGCCGACCTCAAGACTCTGGCGGATTTTGCTTATCCAATGGAGGATATTTCCTGCCGCCTGGCCAGCGGATCCTACCCCACCGACGCCATGGTCATTGCCCCCTGCTCCATCCACACCATGTCCGCTATCGCCGGCGGCATCAGTTCCAACCTAATGATCCGTGCCGCCGACGTCACCCTGAAAGAGAGGCGCAAGCTGATCCTGATGGTTCGCGAAAGCCCGTTTCACCTCGGCCACCTGAGAAACATGACGGCACTGGCGGAAATGGGCGCCATCGTTGCCCCGCCGATTCCCGGCTTTTATAACCACCCGAAAACTGTCGACGACCTGGTCGATAGCAGCGTCGACCGCGTCCTCGACCTCATCGGCCTGCCCGATCCGCAGGTTCGCCGCTGGGATGGGGTGACCCGGTGAACGCCCGCCGCCCGCTTATCGCCTTCCAGGGGGAGCGGGGCGCCTTCAGCCAGCAGGCCGCCCGGCAACTCTGCGGCCCCGACGCCGAAGGGCTCCCCTGTACACGTTTTGAAGATATCTTCCGCTGCGTCAAGGAGGGCCGCGCCACTGGCGCCGTCGTGCCTATCGAAAACACCCTCGCCGGCAGTGTCCATGAGAACTACGACCACCTGGTGAACTTTGAATTGCCCATCGTGGCCGAAACCAGCGTGCGCATCGTCCACAACCTGATCGCCCCCAAAGGCGTCAAGTTCTCTCATATCAAACGCGCTTTCTCTCATCCCGTGGCCTTGAATCAGTGCCTGGATTTTTTCGCCAGAAACCCGCAAATCGAAAGAATTCCTTTTTACGATACCGCCGGCAGCGTGAAGATGGTCACCGAAGAAGGGCTGACGGACGCCGCGGGGATCGCCAGTTCGGTGGCCGCCGAAATCTACGGCGCCCATATTCTGCGCCGCTCTATCGAAAGCGACCGCCAGAATTTTACGCGTTTCTTCCTGCTGCGCACTGCCGACTACGCGCGCCGCCATCCTCTGCGCGCCGCCCCCAACGCCCAGTGGAAGACTTCGCTGGTATTCAGCACCCGCAATGTCCCCGGTTCCCTCTTCCGCGCCCTCAGCGCCTTCGCCCTGCGCGATCTCAACATGATCAAGATTGAATCCCGCCCGCTTCGCGGCAAGCCCTGGGAATACCTTTTCTACCTGGACTTCCTGGGACGCGCCGACTCCCCCGTCGCCGCCAACGCCCTCAACCACCTCGGCGAGGTCGCCGACTTCCTCCGCATCCTGGGCTGCTACCCCAAGGGCGCTTAGGCTACCGTCCGCGGGCAAGCCGTGGGGCAGGCAATCTTGCCTTGCAGCCGCCTTTCAGGCGGCTTTTCCGGTCATGTGCGGGTCATCGCTCCCAGTGAGGGCCGGCGGAAAGCCGGCTGCAGCCAGATTGGCTGCCCCACAAAACGGGCAGGGACTTCGGCCAAACTCCCGCTAGTGCCCCGACCGCTCGATTCGGTGTTGCCGCAAACCCGCTCGCTGACGCTCGGGGCTCTGATCGGAGCCCCGAGCGTAGGGAGGGGTGGCGCCCAACAGCACAACTTCAGACGGTTGGAGGCCTAGCTAATAGCTAGCTAGGGCCGTCTCCCTACGCTTTCGTCCCGCCCAATACCTGGATCGCCGCCCGGCAAAACGCCGGCAGATCCTCGGGCTTGCGGCTGGTCACCAGATTCCGGTCCACCACTACTTCCGCGTCCACCCAAGTGGCGCCGGCGTTGACCACATCGTCTTTAATGGCGAAGAAACTGGTCGCCTTACGGCCCTTCAGCATGCCGCCGGCGGAACACAAAACCCATGGCCCGTGGCAGATGGACGCGACCAGCTTTCCCGCCGCATCCATGTCCCGCACGAACTGATTGGCTTTCGGATGGCGACGTATGTGGTCCGGTGCATACCCGCCGGGCACCACCACGCCATCGAAATCAGCCACCCGGGCATCGTCATACGATAGCTCGCACGTCACCGGATAGCCCAGTTTGCTCGGGTACGTCGCGCCCGCTGTGGCGCCGACCGTCACTACCCTGGCTCCGGCTTCCTGGAAGCGGAACAACGGGTACCAGACTTCCATTTCCTGGTACATCTGGTCCACTAGAATCGCGATCTTCTTTCCCGTCAGGTCCATGTCTCCATGGTAGCCCTTGGCGCTTGTAATTGGCAGAGCCCAGCGGTACACTCCGTACGATCCCCATGGAAATGAAAACGCGTACAATTGGCTCGATCCTGACCGCACTCCTGGCGGCCAGCGCGCTCGCCCAGGCCCCTTCCGCCACGCCGGTGCTCAAGATTGACGCCGCCAAACCGGGACCAGCGGTCAGCCTGCGATACGGATTGATGACCGAAGAGATCAACTTCTCCTACGA
>JANYJN010000299.1 GCA_025358475.1 Candidatus Solibacter sp. | reverse complement strand
TCGGTGTGCTCCAGTTGGTGGCGTCATTCCAGAACGTTTTGAACCACACGAATCTGGGCGAACCCTCCGGCGGCGGCGGTGGCGCCACCGGCGTAGTGGTCAATAACGCCAACGGGGGCAAGATCACCGCCACCCACATCTTCCCGGCCGCCGGATCGCCGCGCACCGGGCAGGTGGGCCTCAGGTGGAACTTCTAACTTACGGGGCGCGTTAGTATCTCTCGCGGTTGTGGCGTAGTTGTAACACAATGCGCCTCGTTTTTTCCTCTATCAGGTACCTCTCACCGCTGCGTACTCTTTATGACACTCGGAAAGGTTTCAGCACGAATGGCTGCGTGGTTGCTTGTATCATCATGTGGTACGCCATCCCCGAGTCTCCGGGATCGCTGAAGGGATTCCTTGCAGGCATCGCTGACGGCAGTATCCGTAATGTTGTCCTTGTCCCTGTCGGGCCACGCACAGGTCAACATACTTACCGCCAACGGCAACAATGACCGGACCAACTCAAACTTACAGGAAACCAAGCTTTCGCCAGCCACCGTAAGCTCGTCCGCTTTTGGCAAGCTAGGAGTCTTCCCGGTGGATGGGCAGGTATATTCGCAGCCGCTGATTGTCAGCGGGTTATCGCTTTCCGGCGGCGCAACGCGCAACGTGGTGTTCCTGACTACCATGCACAACAGCGTATATGCCTTCGATGCCGATGCCATGTCGCCGGTCTCCCTGCTGTGGCAGGTCAACCTGGGGATCCCGGTTCCCGCCTTACTGCTGTACGGCCCGGATGGCGATATCGCCGACGAGGTGGGCATTCTGAGCACCGGCGTCATCGACCTGCAACGCGGGGTCCTCTACGTGGTGGCGGACATTCTGGAAGGCGACGCGCCGGTCTTCTACCTGCACGCGCTCGATCTGAAAACCGGCGCCGAGCGGCTCAATGGGCCGGTAGCGCTGGCCGCGTCGGTGCGCGGGACAGGCACGGAAGAGGGCGCGGATGGAACTGTCCCCTTCGATGCAATGCGGCATATCCAGCGCCCCGGTTTGCTGCTGGCGAACCATTCGGTGTACATCGCGTTCGGCTCCCATGGCGACGAGGATCCTTACCATGGCTGGCTGCTCCGCTACGACGCCTCGGATGTGAGCCGCCAACTTGGCGTGTACATGACTACGCCGGATGGCAATGCCGGGGCCATCTGGCAATCGGGGCGCGGTCCGGCCGCCGACCTGCGAGGTAATATCTACGCCATAACCGGTAATGGCGACTACGACGGCATCCGGAACTTCGGCCAGAGCTTTGTGAAGGTGTCCGCCAAGTTATCGTCTACGCTGGATTGGTTTACCCCTTCGGATTGGCAATCGATGTCCGACAATGACTTCGATATATCCGCCGGCCCCGCCTTGATCGCGGGCACGCATACCGTCATCGGCGCCGACAAGGGGGGCAACTTATACATTGTCAACGGCGACGCCATGAGCCAGCCGGACGGTGCCGTCATCATCGCGGCATCGGCGGGATCCATCTTCAATTTCGCCGTCTGGAGCAGCGGCGGGAACGCGAGCGTCTACACGCAAGGCGAGGGGGAGCCGGCGAAGTGTTTTCAGGTAACCGGCAACGACGTGAATCCCACACCAGTGTCTACCGCCGTCAATTCTATTCCACAGGGGCGCATCGGGATGACCCTTTCGGCAAACGGCGGCCAGCAGGATTCCGGGATTCTGTGGGAAAGCACCGGCGACTATGACGCCGGGACGGCGGGCACGCTGCATGCCTACGACGCGTCTAACCTGGCGAACGAGGTGTGGAACAGCGACATCAATCCGGCGCGCGATTTGATGCCGCCGGTATCCAAATTCGCCCCGCCCACGGTGGCCAATGGCAAGGTCTACGTGCCCAGCCTTGCCAACGTGGTCACCGTCTACGGCCTGTTTTCGCCGCCTGCCGGCCTGGGCGCAACTCCCTCCATCGCCTCGGTGACACACGCGGCCAACTACTCCCCGGATGCCGTGGCTCCCGGCGAATTGGTGGCCATCTTCGGCTCTAATCTCGGCCCGGCCGCCCCGGCGGGCCTCCAGTTGGATGGCTCCGGAAGCGTCGCCACTACCCTCGCCGGCACCCAGGTTTTGTTTAATGGCGTGGCCAGCCCGATGATTTTTGCGAGCGCCGGCCAGGTCGACGCCGTCGTGCCTTTCGGCGTGTCCGACGGCCGGGTGCAGGCGAAGGTGCAATATCAGGGGCTCGGGTCCGCGCCATTTCCCGTGACGGTGGTGCCCGCTGTCAGCGGCATCTTCACTGTCGACGCCTCAGGCGCGGGTCAGGCAATCCTATTGAATCAGGATGGCAGCGTCAATTCACCGGCCCTTCCGGCCGCACCCGGTTCCGTGGTGACGCTCTGGGCCACCGGGGCCGGCCAAACTTCGCCGGGCGGCATCGACGGCGCGGTGGAGGCCGGCACACTTACGCAACCCATCCTCCTGGTGCAGGCGCAAATCGGCGGCCAACCCGCTGAGGTGAAGTATGCGGGAGGATCTTCCGGCATGGTCGAGGGAGTGATTCAGGTAAATCTGCAGATCCCCGCTGCCAGCCAAACCGGCGCCGCCGTGCCCCTTATCCTCCGCTTCGGCAACAGCAATAGCCAGCCCGGCGTCACCCTGGCGATTCAGTCCCCGGGGGCCAAAGCAAATGGCGCTGCGCGCTAAGCGCGATTCCGCTCCACGGCGCCCCTACTTCACCGTTTACGCAGCGGCCTCACCCTACGCGGCGACGCCACAATCCAGATGCTGGCGCTGCTGCCGGTGCCGGCAGTGAGCGGCACCCGGAACAGGTGGGAAGTGTCGTCGTAAGTCACCGGGCCTATCGACCCTTCGACGGCCCGGACGATGGGCGCAACCGGCGAGTATCCGGTAATCTCCCGCGCCGTCTCCCCTGGGGCGAATGTCACTTGAACCCGCGCCGCGCCGTGATCCGTATACCCAGCCACACGCTTCTTCCCCATGGTCACGAACTGGCCCGTATCTCCCACGATGGCGATTCCCGATGGTCCCACCGGCGCCAGAATCAGAAAGAGCGCGTCGCCGGAAATCTGCTTCTGAATCACGTCCGAAGGATCCACCAACTGTCCGGTGCCGGCGAAGTAGTCGTAGACATACACCATTTCGTTCATGCCCAGGTTCTTGGGGCTGAACTCCGTCTTGGTATTCGTCCCCTGGGTAAAGGCGAAAACGTAGTTGGTGCGCAGCGCGCCAAAATCAGACCAGGCAAAAGCGATTTGCGGAGTGTTCGCGCTATGCGCCATGTTCGCGTAGCTGGCGTCGGTCGGCGTCAACGGCAGATCGGGCTTCACAATCACGCCATCCCGCCGCACCGCGTGGAGCAGGTTTCCCTCGTGGAGGGAACCGATCGGGTCGGCTACGCCCACCGGCCCGGCGGAGAGCGTGGCCAGCAACAATTGGCTGATCTCCGTGCTCATCAGGTTATCGGTGAACGGCCATGCTCCCAATGCGCTGGCGAGGCGCGAAGCGTACAGGAAATCCGTCCAGCGGTCGCGCTGCAAATGGTCGCTGCTGGTGCGAATCGTGGTCAGGTTGCTGTATTTGGAACTCTGTAGGAATTGCCGCGCCGAAGCCATGCAGTACTGCATCGTGAGGTTCCGCCGCCCCATCGACGCCGCCATATTGTCCAGGAAGGCTTCGCCGTCCGTGAGATTGAAATCCGTCTGGGCTTTGTCGTTCAGCCAGTCCTGCTCAAACGTCGCGACGCCCGAGTTCGCCAGGTATCCGGCAACGGTTTCCCAGTACGCCGGGTCGGTCACCACGTTGCCCGACATCCGGTACAGAGTGCGGTAGGGGCTGCTGGAATCGATCCAGCGTGCGTGCGTGATCAGCGGCACACCGAGGTCCTGCTGAAATTGCGCGAGCCCGGCGAGGAATGGCGGCGCCGCGGCTTCGTATCGATAGATGCCCGCCCCGTTATTGTTCCACGCGGCGCTGCTGCCCTTGGGGTAGAACCAGCTATCCAGTTGCAGGTACCCGAGCGGGATGCCGACCCGGTCGAAATCGCCCTTGACCGCGTGCAGCGTCTGCTCGTAGCTCATCGAGTCGGCCGTGTGGTAGTAGTACGTGGCGCGGTTGTCGGTCCAGTAGCCGATGTGGCTCAAGCTCACATCGGCATCGTTGGCCGGCCGCGTCTTGCCGCCCAGCGCCGTGAGAGCGTTTCCCCACGTGTCGAAGGCGCGATTGACTCCCTGTTCCACCACCAGCAGCGTTCGGTGTTCGAATCCGCGCGGCAGGGTGAGGATGTCCGGCGAAATCCCGCTGGAGAGCTCTCCATTCGGTCCCCAAGTGGTGCTCGCCGTCATGAAATTCGCGGCCGGCGAAAGGATAAAGGACTTGCCTGAGGGGTCGAAGAAAATCCACGGGCTGTCGCTGGCGAAGGCCCAGAAACTGGGCGGCGCGAAGGTTCCGGAAAACGTCAAGTGTTCGAAATTTCCCGGGTACTGAGTGAAGTTGGGAAACGCGAAGGTGTTGGCGGCACCCGACGAGGGATGGCTCACCGTGAACAGCACGTCGGGGTGCTCCCGGTAGCTGCGAATGGAAGCGTGGCGCGCCGCACCGGTCTGGAAATCGAACGATATTTCGCCATAGCCGCCCAACGCATCGGCGCCCGAGCCGGTTTGTAGATTGTCAAGCGGAACTCCGACACTTCCGCGGAAACTCCATGCCAGGTCGGGAACCGTGACGGAATACGATCCGCTGGGGTCGGCTGTGACCGCAATATTGCCGCTACCCACAATGGTCACAGCGCTTTGGCCGGGAATTGCCAGGGCCAAAGAGGAAACTGCTAACAAGATAGCTCGGAACACGGTGGGGACCTCGGAATATCGTAAATCTCTGAAGATTTGTGGCCTAGAACACAATACTACCGGGGTAAATCCCTGTACGCAATACCCCCAAAATGGGGGAATAGTACTGGATGGGAATACAGCGAGCGCGGGATTGCAAAGCCGCTAGCTTGCCACTTGTGACAGCGCACGGGCACGCCGCCGGCAAGCCGCCACGAAGGCGCCCACCAGAGGGTTCGGCGCGGCTGCCATCTCCGGCTGGAACAGGGTGGCCACGAAGAACGGGTGATCGTCCATCTCCACCGCCCGGATCTCGTCCTGGTCGTCCAGCGCGCTGACGCACAGCGGCCCGCTCTCGATGAGTCGCCGGTAACGCCCATTCAGCCCGAAGCTGCAATGGTACTCTTCGGTGGATTCCGCCGCGCGATACGCGTTGCGCAGGAGGGATCCTCCCGTGAATCGCACGCGCGCCTTCACCCCGGCCAGCGCGCAGCCGAGCGGCACGATCAGCGGGATGGCGGCCCGCGGATGGGTCTTCTGGTGATCGGCTTCGGTGAGGCCCAGAACGTGGCGCGCATACTCGATGAGCGTGTACTGGAACCCGGCGGAGGTGCCGAGAAAAGGAAGCTGGCTGGTCCGCGCGAAGCGGATCGCGGAAATCGCGCCTTCGGCGCTTCGATACGGCATCCCGGGAACACACCAGAGGCCGTCAAACTCCGCCAGTGATGCGCCCTTTTCCACGGAATCGGTGGAAACCCAAGTGGTTTCGACCCCATCTTCCGATGCCGCGGCAAGCGCCCTCGGAATTGCGTGGTGAGCTTTTTGTTGCGGTTTGAACTCTCCCAGGAGTCCAACGCGGATCGCTGAGTGCATGGGCGCGATTATGTCACAACCGCAGGCGGAAAGACGTAAAATGTTTGCACTTGACCCGCTTCGCCGGTTTGGGAAGCCTTGGAACCGCGGCGAACGCTCCCTAAGCCGGCGAAGCCGGAACCAAACAAGAAGACGAGCTCAACGCAGAGGCGCAGAGATCGCTGAGACAAGCGCAGAGAAAACGAGAACTAATTTCGGCGGCGGGGTAGGCTCCGTGCCTCCCTTGGCGGCGCGCAGAGGGAGCGGAGAGCTCAGAAAAAATCCTGCCAATTCCGGCACGAATCCGACCCGGCAGGTACTAACGATCGCGGCTGGGATGGGAGGTGGCGCACCCCCCCGCCGGGGTCCTATATTTGGGAAAGCGCCAGCAAGGGAAAGTAATCGCGGTACATACCGTACGTGAGGTAGAAAACGTTGGGAAAGCCGGTCCCGTTGGTCGCCTCTTCGGGCCACTTGCCGTCCGCCGTTTGCAGCCTCAAAAGGTATTCCACGCCCTGCCGG
>JANYJN010000377.1 GCA_025358475.1 Candidatus Solibacter sp. | reverse complement strand
CACGGAGTTTTACCGCTTGTTCAACGCGGCCATGGCCCTGATGAAGAACAACCGGTTCACTGACGCTGTCCCGGAGTGGCGCAAAGCGCTGGAGTTGGATCCCGACGATGGCAAGGCGCACTTCAACCTGGCCTATGCATTAAACGAAACCGATCAGTTGGACGCCGCTCTCGAAGAATACACGAAGGCCAGCGTTCTCACGCCCACTCAACCCGTGGTGTTTGCCAGCCTGGCGCTGGCGGAGACCCAGGCCGGCCGGCTGGATGACGCCATCGCCGACTACCGGAAAGCGCTGGCGCTCGATCCCGCCAACTCCGCTGCCGAGGCCGACCTGGGAACGGTTTTGTCCCAGAAAGGGCTGACCGCTGAGGGACTAGAGCACCTGGAAAAGGCCGTCGCCCTGAATCCTGAGTCGGCGGACGCCCACAACAAACTCGCCACGGTGCTGGCCAAGGCCGGCCGCAACGCCGACGCCACCGAGCACCTGGAGAAGGCCGTTGTGCTGGATTCGTATTCGCTGGAGTATCGCTTCAACCTGGCCTTCGTGCTGGGACTGGCAGGGCGCTTCGCCGATGCCGTTCCGCAACTCCGGAAAGCGGTGGATTTGAGCGGCGGCCAGGATTGGCGTTGCTTCGACTTGCTGGGCGCGGCCTACAGCAAAATGGGCCGCCTGGATGACGCCATCCAAGCCGGGACGCGCGCGGTCGAATTGGCCGTGAAGGACCACAACGACCAACTGATCCCGGGCTTGCGCGCCAAACTGGCGGGTTACCAGCAATCCAAGTAAAGCCGGATGTCTTCGATCCGCCGCGCATCCGGCGAATTGCCTGAACTGCGTGTACTTGACTCAGGCAATCGCACTGGCATTGGCTTGGTGGGGCGGTCCCCCTGGACCGCCTGCTGCGGGCTTTTCCCCTACAATTGGAGCATCGGTGCCGAAAATCTCCCAGTCCACCGCCGCGTTGCCCTCGCGGCGCCGCCTGGTGCTCTCGGCTGCCGGGCTGTTTGCCTCCGGCTCCCTGGCCCGCGCCTGGCAGGACGTGACCTTTTCCACCGAGGTGAAGGTGGTCAACGTGCTGGCCAACGTGTACGGCAAGAACGGTGAAATTGTGCGCGATCTTACCCGCGAGGACTTCGTGCTTTCGGAAGCCGGCCGGCCGCAGACCATTCGCTATTTTTCGCGCGAGACCGATCTGCCCCTCACCCTGGGCCTGCTGGTGGATACCAGCATGAGCCAGCGCCGCGTGTTGGATGCCGAGCGTGTCGCCAGCTTCGATTTCGTGGACCAGGTGCTGCGCGAAGCCACGGACCATGTCTTCATCGTGCAATTCGACATGGGGGTGGAGATCCGCCAGCCGCTCACCTCGTCGCGCCGCCAACTGGAAAGCGCGCTTGCCCAGGTCGCAGCGCCGTCTCTTCGCCAGTTGGAATTACAGCGCGGCGGCGGCACGTTACTGTATGAAGCCATCGCCGTCGCCGCGCGCGATGTCATGCGCGGGCAGACCGGCCGCAAAGCCCTGATCGTGATCTCCGACGGGGTGGATACCGGTAGTGAGATCCCTCTCGCCACCGCCGTCGAGGAGGCCCAGCGCGCTGGCACCTTGGTCTACGCCATCGTGTTCTCCGATGCCAACGCGTACGGGACCTTCCTAGGACCTTTGATGGGCGGCGGCGAGCCCGATGGCAAGGGTGTCCTCATGCGGATCTCCCGGGAAACCGGCGGCCGCTGCTTCGAGGTGTCGCGGAGCCTCACCATCGAGCGGGTCTTCCAGGCCATTCAAGACGAGCTCCGCAGCCAGTACAACCTGGGCTTCGTTTCCGACGTCCCGGTGCGCATCTCCGGCTTTCGCCGCCTGCAACTCACCGCCAAGGCAAAGGGTCTTGTCGTCCAGTCCCAATCCCGCTACTGGGCGCAGCGCTGATGCGCCTTTCCTGGGCAGCCGAAACCACACGGGCATGCTATTCACCGCAGAGACGCAGAGACCGCAGAGGAAGCGCAGAGAACGCATTGTTGGTGACACCCTGCTGTGTTTTCTCTGCGCCTATCTCTGCGCTCTCTGCGTCTCTGCGGTGAATCGCATGCCTCATCCCTCAAATACTCCCGGTCCCTTGAAGGCTTGTTAGAATGAGGCGATGGCGGAAAACCCAAGCGGCGCGAAACCTGTCGAAACTTTCGAGACCTCTCTCGACGAGCTGGAAAAAGTAGTGCGCGA
>JANYJN010000172.1 GCA_025358475.1 Candidatus Solibacter sp. | reverse complement strand
AGGCGAAGGCGCCTGCTCCACCATGTTTCATGCGGGTTCGCCGGCTGAAGGCCCATCCCAACGGACGACACACACTGACCGTCTTCGCGCTACACCCTGCCGCACCGCTCGCTGCCCCAGAGGATGCACGCCAGAATTCCGGCGATCACGGCGTCCGTGATTTCCGGCTGGCGATTCGGCAGGTAGCGCTGCGCCGTTTCGAGCAGCACCAGCGCTGCCGCTACCGACGCGCCGGCGCTCCCATAGCGCAGACCCCACGCGCGTAGCAGCCACACCAGCGTGCCGTACTCGAAGGCCTTGCGCAGCAGCACCAGCGCCCCCGTCAGCCGCTCGGCTTCCAGCGTCGCTGAGAAGGGAATCCACGACATGGAGCGCGCCTGCGCGGTGAATTCGAAGGGTGACAATTCGCGGAGCACGACGGCCGCTGCCAGCATGGCGGTCGCGGCGCGCACGCGCGAACCCTCCGCGGAATAGGTCCACACCAGTACGGCAACGGCGGCGCCCAGCACCTCGTCCGGGGCCAGCGAGCGTTCCATAATCAACAGGCGCAGCGGCAGGCAGAGCATGGCCAGCAAAAGCCACGGCGTTTTCATCCGCCCGGCCGCGGCACGCATCACCAGCGCGAAGGCGAACCATTCGGCGGCGCCGGCACAGACCTCCACCATCGAAATCGGCGTCGTCAGGAAGCGTGCCACACTGGCGCGCAGGTGTCCGCGGCCGAAGAGCGGAATCAGCGGAAATAATTGGTAGGCGGCCCAGCAACAGGCCAGCACCAGTGCGCCTCCCGCTCCTCGATTGCCTTTGCGGCGCCGCGTGATTTCGACAATCTCCCGCCGGAAGATCAGCGCCGCGCCCACGCCGCCCACGGTGCCGGCGAAGTTGCAGACCACGTCCAGCAGACTGCACGTGCGGTGGCCATCGAAGATCTGTAGCATTTCGATGGACGCCGAAAGTCCCGCACCCAGCATCATGGTGGCAAGGACCGCCGCCCCACGCGGCCACCGGCGCATGAAAACCATTACCGCGGTCAGCCCCAGAGGAAAATAGAGCAGCACGTTCACGCAGGCGTCGCGCCACAGGAAGCGGTCGATCCTCGCCGGCCAGGAGTGCAGCAGGATCAGCAGCGGGTTGGCGTCTGTCCGGGCGAAATCAAACTGGAACGGATAGAGCCCGCCGTAGACGATGAATGCGGCGACAACCAGCAGCAGGCGCAGCACTCAGCGTCTCGCGAAGCGCCGCAGGCGGAAGATCTCCGCCAGGGAAATATACAGGTTGACCGCTCCCAGGCCGCTGACCGCGCCGCGCACATACAGGTTGTCCCAGTAGGTCTTCATCCGCGGCAGCAATGCGGAGAAATAATTGCCGTCCCAGGATTCGGTCCACGGGACGATCAACAGATACAATCCGATCTCCAGGCAGAACGTGATGAATACTATTGCCGACACCTTTTGATACCAGTGATAGGTTGGCGGCGGTACCGCGGCGGAAGAGTGCACGGTTTCGGCAGCCGCGGGCAATTGCGGGTCGGGGGGCATCATGCGGCGCCCGCCGCGCCGAACAGATCCAGTTGACCGCCACTGGTCAAAAGAAAGCGCGATTGCGCGCGCACCGGTTCAAAACTCAGGCGGTGCAGGGGAGTAGGCCCATATTGTTCCAGGGCGCGGCAGTGCTCCGGTGTACCGTAGCCCTTGTGCGCGGCCAATCCGTACTCGGGGAAGATCTGGTCCCAGGCGCGCATGCAGGCGTCGCGCTGTACTTTAGCCAGAATCGATGCGGCGGCGATGGCATGGCAGCGGGCATCGCCCTTGATCAGGCCGCGCTGCGGCAAGTTAAGTTCCAGGGAAACCGCGTCCACCAGCAGGAAATCCGGCGCGGGATTCAGGCCGTTCACCGCCAATCGCATAGCCATTCGCGAAGCTTGGTATATATTGACGCGGTCGATGGTGGCCGCATCCACCGCGCCGATGGCCCACGCCACGGCGCGCTCCCGAATGCGTTCCGCCAGCACTTCGCGCCGCTGAGGGTCCAGCAGTTTGCTGTCGTTGAGACCACGCATAGGTCTGTCTTCGGAGAGGATGACGGCGCCGGCGAATACAGCCCCGAACAAGGCGCCTCGGCCCACTTCGTCCACACCAGCCACAGCGTGGAAGCCGCGCGCACGCAACTCTCGCTCTAAAGTTGCTTCACACCGGAATTTGCCGCCTGCCGGAGCCGGCTGCATGGCGACACCGAAGCTATTGGCGCTCTTTCAGACGGGCCGCTTTGCCCTTCAAGGCGCGCAGATAGTAAAGCTTGGCGCGGCGTACACGGCCTGTGCGGATCACATCGATGTGATCCACCACCTTAGCGTGCACCGGGAAGATACGCTCCACGCCCTGGCCAAAACTGACCTTGCGGACGGTGATGCTCTCACCCATGCCCATGCCGTTGCGGGCAATCAACACGCCTTCGAAAGCCTGGAGGCGCTCTTTCTCGCCTTCCTTGATCTTGACGTGCACCTTGATGGTGTCGCCTGGGCGAAACTCGGGGAATTCTTTCTCCCGTTTGTTCTTGCTAATAAACTTCGTCAACAACGCATTCTGCATGACATGTCCGTAAGCTCCTAGTGTACAACATGTTCAGCCCGAGTATGCTCGCAATTGTCCAATGCAGAGTGAGCATGAAACCGGGTGTGGCGGCACGCTTCGGCCGCATGCACGTGAAGATGCAGAATGCCGAACATTTAAGCCAAGAACAAATCCGGGAGTTTCTGGAATCGAGCGGCGAAATCGCTTTTGCCGGGCAACTGAGCCGGCGGCTACACTAGTAAAAGAGCTTAAGGGCTCGAAATCCGATACCTGCGGGAAACGCGTAGGCCAGGGAGGTTTTCATGGAGCGAACCATTTCCTTCACACTCAACGGAAAGCCGGCGAGCGTGAAGGGGGAAGACGATCGCATGCTGCTTTGGGTATTGCGAAGCGACCTGGGACTGACCGGCACCAAATTTGGCTGCGGCGAGGGCTTGTGCGGGGCCTGCACGGTGATTGTGAACCGGGAGGCGGTCCGCTCCTGCTCAGTGCCGGTCAAGGATGTGGCCGGCAAGCAGGTCATGACGATTGAAGGACTCGGGCAATCCGGGCTTCACACCATACAGGCGGCCTTCGTCAAGCACCACGCGTTCCAGTGCGGATACTGCACGCCGGGGATGATCCTGAACGCCTACGCTCTGTTGCTGAAGACGCCCAAGCCGACGCCTGGACAGATTACGAAACACATGGAAGACAACCTGTGCCGCTGCGGCGCGCATACCCGAATCGTGGATGCCATTGCGGAAGCGGCGGGCGCCGGGCGGGGAGGTGTGCGATGAAGCCGGCCGATGGCACGGAAACGGGCGCCCGTGCTCTGACCGGGCAGGTGGGCGCCTTCACCGAACCCCTCCCTCACGGTCGGGGCTCCGATCAGAGCCATGACCGTAAGGGAGGGGTTGCCGGCCTGAGCCGCCGGGAACTGTTTGACTTGGCCGGTCCTGGTCTGTTCCTTTGTTTCGGCGTCGATTGGCTGGCCGCGCAGGAGCCCGCGCGGCTGCCGGCAAGACAGGGCTATCCAACGGACCTCAACGCCTACTTGCGAATCGCCCCCGATGGAAGGGTCACCTGCTTTGCCGGGAAGGTGGAACTGGGCCAGGGCGCGATGACCGTGCTGGCGCAGATTCTCGCCGAGGAACTGGACGTGGCGTACGACCAGGTGGACATGGTGCTGGGCGATACCGGGCTGTGCCCGTACGACATGGGCACGTTCGGTTCCATGAACGTGCGTTTTTTCGGCCCGGCCTTGCGAGGCGCGGGTGCGGAGGCGAGGACGATTCTATTGCAAATGGCGGGCGAGCAACTGCACGCGCCCGTTGCCCGATTGCAGGTGAAGGGCGGCCTAGTGACGGACCCGGCCACGCCTGGCAAGAGCGTGACGTACGGCCAGTTGGTGCAGGGCAAGCCTATCCAGTTGCGCCACCTGCAGGCTGCACCGGTTAAGCCGGTTGGGGGCTACACGGTGGTTGGCCATGCGGCGCCGCGCAAGGACGCGCTGGACAAGGTAACCGGCAAAGCCAAGTACGCCGGCGATTTCACGCTTCCGGGACTGCTGCACGCGCGATTGGTACGCCCGCCAGCGCACGGCGCGAAGTTCCAGGATGCCGACACCAGTGCCGCGGAAAAGGCCGGCGCGCGCGTCATCAGAGACGGTGGATTCATAGCCGTGCTGCACGATCGGCCCGACCTCGCCGATAGAGCGTTGGGACTGGTGAAAGCGCGGTTCGAGCGGCCCGGGCCGACGATGGACGACAAGACCATCTTCGACCACCTGCTGAAGACCGCGCCGCCCCTGCGGGATGCCGGCTCCAGCGGGGATCTGGCGGAGGGAGAGAAAACGTCGGCGGCAATAGTCGAACAGACATACCTCAATAGTTACGTGGCGCACGCGCCGATGGAACCGCATTCGGCCACGGCCACGGTGGAGAACGGCAAGGCCACCGTGTGGGCCAGCACGCAGACGCCGTTTTCGCTGCGGCAACAGGTGGCGCAAGCCATCGGGTTGGCGCCCGAGCACGTGCGCATCATCACGCCGTATGTGGGCGGTGGATTCGGCGGGAAGAGCTCCGGCGGACAGGCAATCGAAGCGGCACGGCTGGCGAAAGCCACCGGCAAGCCGGTACAGGTGGTGTGGAGCCGCGCCGAGGAATTCTTTTACGACACCTTCCGGCCGGCGGCGGTGGTGAAGATTCGTTCGGGCCTGACGAGTGCCGGAAAGATTGCCTTCTGGGACTACAAGGTGTACGGCGCGGGCGAGCGCGAGGCGAAGCCGTATTACGATATTCCGCACCAGCGCACGCTCTCGGCCGGCGGCTGGCAGGGCGGGAATCCTCCTGGCATGAACCTGTCCGCGGTGGGCCCGTGGCGCGCGCCCTCGGTCAACACCAACACTTTCGCGCGCGAATCGCACATGGACGCGCTGGCGGCCAAAGCCGGCATGGACCCGCTGGAATTCCGCTTGAAGAACCTCTCCGACGCCCGCATGCGCCGCGTGCTGGAGGCGGTGGCCAAACAGTTCGGCTGGAAGGCCGCAAAGACGCCCAGCGGGCGCGGCGCCGGTGTGGCGTGCGGCATCTACTCCGACGCCTACACTGCCACCATGGCGGAGGTGGCGGTAGACCCGAAGACCGGGCACGTGCAGGTGAAGCGCGTGGTCAGTGCCCTGGACGTGGGCCTGGTGATCAATCCCGACGGGCTCCGCCAGCAGATGGAAGGGTGCATCGCCATGGGACTCGGCTACGCGCTGACGGAGGAAGTGCATTTCAAGGACGGAGAGGTGCTGGACCGCAACTTCGACAGCTACCAGATCCCGCGCTTTTCATGGATGCCCAGAGTGGAGACCATCCTCATCGACAACCCCGGGATGGCAGCGGTGGGTGGCGGTGAGCCGCCAATCATTACCGTGGGCGCGGTGATCGCCAACGCAATTTACGATGCCGCGGGCGTCAGGCTGCGGCAGTTGCCAATGACGCCGGCGCGGGTACTGGAAGCGCTCAAGAAGGGGTGAGTAAGCTGGAGCGGGTCGCAAAACCACTTGCGCGGAGCCATGGCCGGTTTTCCGGGACCGTCCTTCTCCCAAAAAACCGAACTACCTACAGCAGCCGGAAGTTGACTTCGATCTGCGCTTCCACCGTCACCGGTTTGCCATCCTTGATGCCGGGCTTAAATTTCCACTTCTTCACGGCTTCCATGGCTTTATCGTCCAGGCCCAAACCCAGGCTGTGCAGCACGCGCATGTTGACCGCCTTGCCGGACGGGTCCACCTGAACGTAAAGCAGCACCGTACCTTGGTATTTGGCTTTGCGGGCCTCTTCGGAGTACTCTGGTTCCACCTTGAAGAGCAGGGAAGGCGCGGTCACGCCGCCGCCCACGCGGAAGATTCCGCCACCCACACCGCCGCCTTCACCGGGGCCGAAACCGCCGCCCCTGCCGGAGCCAACGCCGCCGCCCGAACCGCTGCCGATACCGCCGCCGGAACCGGGCCCGTTGGAAAGCGGACCGATCTTGGCCAGCGGATCGCCGTAGTTCAAGCAGGATGGGCAGTCGGGCAACTTGACATCAGGAGGAACGATGATGCTGGGCTCCATGATCAGTTTGGGATTCAGATTGTTCACCACTGCCATCGGGGGAGTGAACTGGCGTAGTGCCTGCTTCGGCAGGCGCCCCTTGCTGGCCGGCAACGGAGAGCGGTCACCGCCACCGCCGCCACCCTGCATGGTTTGCTTCTTCGGCGCAGCGTCGGGGGGCGCCAAGTCAACGGGCGAGATGAGATGAATCGACTCTTTCACCTTGTCCTGCACTGCCTTGGAAGAGGCGACCGTGAATAGCAGCACCGCAACCACAACCTGGAAACCCGTGGACATCATGAAGGATTTTTTCTGGCGTCCGTAAAGGCCCCAGATGTCTTTCACGGGTACCGGTTTGGAAGTCAGAATCAGCGGCGGCAGCTTGGGTGGGTTAATCATATCCTTGACGTTTTGAATCAAGGATTTATACCAAGGGTCGTCCATTTCCGGGGGCAGTAAATGCGCCAGATGGTCGTTAGGGTCGGAGAAAAGGTTATTCGGTTGCGACAGGTCAGCCATGTTTATCCACCAGCCCTCCCTGCGGAGGACCGCTGTCTACGCTCTGTTGGACGATAGCCGCGGTCAAGTCGTTACAGCTTTTGGAAATTCCGCGCCCAGGGAACTCACCATAATTTTAACACACCATTTCAGTGACAGCCTGTAAACTCAGCCACATAGAACTAGATGTCGTACACCAATACGAGGTTTCCGAAAGTTCCAATATTTGGAATATTTATGTCAAACGTTTGGGATCCACCGTAACGTGGCAGAATCGGTAGTGATGAAGATTACTGTGGAACTTAAGCCCGCCGGACAGGTGGAAGCGGATGCGCTGATCGTGCCGGTCTTCGAAGGACGCAAAGATGCCCGTTTCGGGGCCGCGGACCTTTTTGACTCCGGGGAAGTGGCCGGAAAACCGCTCGAATTGACCCTGCTCCACCATGCGCCCGGCGTGCGCGCCACCCGCGTGCTGCTGGCGGGCGGAGGCAAGCCGGAAAAATTCGACGCCAGCGAAATGCGCCGCCTGAGCGGGACGGCCGTGCGCTTTCTGAAGGCCAAATCGATCAAGACGGTCGCCTTTGCCCTGGACCCCGAATTCGGCGGCGAGGGCTTCGCCTCGGCCGTGATCGAAGGCGCCATCCTGGGCGATTTCGAACCCGACCGCTATAAAACCAGCGACGACAAGAAATCGATCGATGGGTTTGCGCTAGCCACCGGCACGCCGGGCCTGGACACGGCTGTCGAGCGCGGGCGGGTGCTGGGGGAAGCGCAGAATTTTACACGGGACCTGGTCAACCAGCCGGCCAACCGCCTGACTCCGCTCGCCATGGCCGATGCGGCGCGTAAAATGGCGGCGGAATTCGGCCTGGAGTGCGAAGTGCTGGACCGCGATGGTATGGAGGAACTCGGCATGGGCGCGCTGCTCGGTGTGGCCCAGGGCAGCGCCGAGCCGCCGGTGCTGATTGTGCTGGGTTACCGCCCCGCCAAGGCACGGGGGAGCGTCCACCTGGGCCTGGTGGGCAAGGGCGTCACGTTCGATACCGGCGGCATTTCCATTAAGCCCGCCGACGGGATGGAGAAGATGAAGTACGATATGGCCGGCGGGGCAGCCATGATTGGCGCCATGCGCGCCATCGCCCAGATGCAGCCCGCCATTCGGGTGAGCGCGTTCGTCCCCTGCGTGGAGAACATGCCCGGCAGCCGCGCCCAACGGCCCGGCGACATCGTAACCGCCATGAACGGCAAGACGATCGAGGTGATCAACACCGATGCCGAAGGGCGGCTGATCCTGGCCGACGCGCTGACCTACGCGCGCCGCCAGGGCTGCACCCACCTGGTAGATGCCGCTACCCTAACGGGCGCCGTCGCTGTGGCGCTGGGGCATCTCAACGCCGGCCTCTTCGCCAGTGAAGACGGCATGCGCGACCGCGTGCTGGCGGCGTCACGGGCGGAAGGCGAACGCATGTGGCCGCTGCCGCTGGAAGAAGACTACAAGGAGTACCTCAAGAGCGCGTTTGCCGATATCGCCAATGTAGGGGGCCGGTGGGGAGGAGCCGTCACGGCGGCCCTCTTCCTCAAGGAATTCGCCGAGGATACGCCCTGGGTTCACCTGGACATCGCCGGCACCGCCTGGCTCGACGAGTGCAAACCCTATCTGGCAAAAGGTCCCACCGGTCTGCCCGTTCGCACCCTGGTGCGTCTGGCGATGGACTGGAAGGACTGACCGGATGAAGGCGGGCGCCGGCGGCAAGCCGTTGGCGGGGGGTGCGGCATGGCAGTGGACGAGCGTGAGCCCCAATCCGAGATGCGACCGGGGTACCCTCTGGGTCCGGAGGGATGCCAGGCGCGCGCTTAAATCAAACGCCCCCCCCAGAAGGTGTCAAATAATGCGGACCGCAGGCGAAAGCGCCTGCGCCACCACCGGGAAGTCCTCTACCGGCAAGGCGTTTGCATGCAAAGGTGGGGCAGCGCTTTCGCTTGCCAACTCCGCTTCCAGACGAATATTTCACAGCTTCTAGTGGTCGCGGCTCTGATTGGACTAGCTTCTACGTGGGGAGAAAGCCGGCTGAAAGCCAGATGCAGCCAGGATTGGCTGCGCCAATTAGTGTTCCGCCCCCGGTTGACGCCCCGCCGCAATCAGGGTATCGCCCCAGCCGACGGAAGTCTGAATATGCACTTTGAGATCGGCTGGGATGGCGGCCACCGGTTGGTAAGCGATCTCGTAGCGCACCAGCAGGTTGAGATATGCTTGTTCGATCATCTCAGCCACCTCTTCCCCAGCGCAGATCTTTTGCATGATGTTGGTTCGCCGGCAGAAATCCCCTAACTGCTCATTGGGGCCGGAACTGATCACCTGAATCGGCACGCGTCCGCTTTGCAGGTTGGCCATCAGACCGTGGCCTGCAACGCGGCCTTCCTCGGCGCTAGAGAAGACGATGATGTGGCGTTTGCCGCGCGATTGGCCGCCATCCTGATTCGTGGCGCGCCAGATGGCAGTCCACAGGTCGGTACATTCCATTCGTTTGGGTGTCTCGCGCAAGGCGGCTTCGAGCGCAGGGGCGTTGCTAGTGAATAGCGGTGGCTCGGGATCGCGCGGCGCCGGCATTTCCCCATCTCCGGTCTCGATGTAGGGCAGCAAACTCCACAAATCGCTGGGCCGTTTCCACCGTAGAAGACAATTCAGCACGCCTTCGTAGAAGGCGCCGCCCGCGGCTTCGCGCGAGCGCGGAATGACGAATACCGCGCTCATGGATTCGGGCAACGGTTTCTCGGAGACTTTGTAGGACGTAATATATTGGGCGCCCTCGCTCAGCAGGAATTGCAGGGGCGCCACCTGCGGTTGCCCGCGCATATCTTCGCCGGCGATTGCCAGCGTGAGGCGCCGCAGCCCCTTAAGGTTCCCGCCGGCAAGCATCCGCCCGGCCACGTGCCATCGCTTGCCGACGGGGGGCTGGGCGCCGGCGGCTTTAATCTTCCCAAGGGCGGCGAAGACGCGTCTGCGGACCCCCGCATCCGGGTCGGAGATCATGCGCCGCAGCGATTCGGCAAATCGCGGGTCGCCGGTCTTTCCCATCACCCAAGCCGCGGAGGAGCGAGACAGGGTGGATTCAACTCCCGCGAGCTTTATCACATTCGCCAGGACGGAAGTTTCTCCCAGGTAGTAGAGCCCGAGCAGCGCGTTGCCCACCACGCGGTTGTCGCCGTCGTTGGCCGCGAAACTCAACAGGGAGCGAGCCTCCGGTGTGTCCGCTCCCCACAGCGACTCGACGGCGTTGGCCCGCACCCGCGGG
>JANYJN010000158.1 GCA_025358475.1 Candidatus Solibacter sp. | reverse complement strand
AAAGCTGGCGAAGGCGATGGGCCATCCAGCTCGCGTTCGCATTCTTCGTATGCTGTCGCTGAAAGAGGCCCGCGTGTGCAGTCAGATCGTCGACGAACTGCCCCTCGCGCAGTCGACGGTTTCCGAGCACCTCAGAATCCTGAAGGACGCCGGGTTGATTCGCAGTAGTCAGGACGGACCTCGGATTGGATATTGCATCGACTACGAAACGCTTCGAAAGCTGAAAGCTCTCGTGGCGATCATCTGAGCGATCTTGTATATTTGCTATCGCCTTTCGACGAAAGGCTGAAGGAATTGATATGAATAAAGTAGAAGTCTTCGATCCCCCAATGTGCTGTTCAACCGGTGTGTGCGGACCCACTGTCGATCCGGCCCTGGCCCGTTTCTCGTCCGATCTCCACTGGCTGGCCAATCAGAAAATAGCGGTGGAGCGCTACAACCTGGCCCAACAGCCGCAGGCGTTCGCCGCCCGCGAAATCGTCAAGACGGCCCTCAAACAGTACGGGAACGAGTGTCTGCCTCTGATCTTGCTGAATGGTGCGATCGTCAGCCAAGGCTGCTACCCGGCCCGGGACGCATTGGCGCAACTGACTGGCGTCGCGCCGGACCGGCCGGTTCAGGCACAGCCCGCAGCGCAACTGCCCGTGATCCGGACCAAGTGCTGCTAGTGGCATGCGGCGCAAATAGTGCGTCTTATCCGGAGCACCGTGCAGCGGGCGTCGCGCCTGCCCTGCCGGTATTCATAGCGGCCTTCTTCGAAGAACGCCGGCCAGGATGCCGGCGTGGCAACCTGCAAGGCCGCTCCACGAATGCAGCCCGATAATCTGCCGAAAGTCCATAAGGCGTATTATTTGCGCCGCACTACATTAGGGAGGGTTCGTCATGACGAAGGAAAATAGGAATGGCTTCCTGGAGACTGCCACGCGCATTCTCTTCTTCACGGGAAAAGGTGGCGTCGGCAAGACATCGCTCGCCTGTGCGGCGGCGGTGTCAATGGCACAGCAGGGCAAGAAAGTGTTACTCGTCAGTACGGACCCGGCTTCGAATCTGGACGAGGTTCTGGGCGTCCGGCTGTCCGGTGCGCCCACCGCGATTCCCGGCGCCGACGGACTCTTCGCGCTGAACATCGATCCGGAAGCGGCCGCCAAGGCATACCGGGATCGGGTGATCGGGCCGTACCGCGGAGTGCTCCCCGATGCCTCGCTCAACAGCATGGAAGAGCAGCTATCCGGCGCCTGCACGGTGGAGATCGCCGCCTTCGACGAATTCACCAAGCTGCTTGGCGATGCGCATGCAACCGCGGGATTCGATCACATCATTTTCGATACGGCTCCGACGGGACATACGCTTCGCCTGTTGCAGCTTCCGGCCGCATGGACGGGATTCATTGCCGGGAACACGACCGGCACCTCGTGCCTTGGGCCACTGGCCGGCCTGGAAACTCAGAAATCGCTCTATGACTCCAGCCTGCAAGCTCTCACCGACGCGTCCACGACAACACTGGTTTTGGTAAGCCGGCCCGAGCGCTCCTCACTGGCCGAAGCGAATCGAACAAGAGCGGAACTGGCGGAAATGGGTATCGCCAATCAGCGATTGTTTCTCAACGGCCTTTTTGTTGCGCAGGACCGCAGCGATGCCGCCGCACGCGCACTCGAAATCCGCGGTAAGGAAGCAGTCGCCGGGATGCCTGCCGATCTAGCAAAACTTCCGCGAACCGAGGTACCACTACTCCCGTACGCTCCGATGGGCATGGCAAAGCTTCGCAGCGTGTTCGGCGGCTTGTCGCCGATTCGCAGGGCGGTACACCAAGACCTGTCCGACGTGATCCATTCCGGGCTGCCCCTTTCGGCCCTGATCGACGAACTCGAAAGGATGGAGCACGGCGTCATCATGACGATGGGGAAGGGTGGCGTGGGTAAGACGACAGTCGCGTCCGCCATCGCCATTGAGCTGGCGCATCGAGGGCATCCGGTACACCTCAGCACTACCGACCCGGCGGCGCACGTAGCAGC
>JANYJN010000154.1 GCA_025358475.1 Candidatus Solibacter sp. | reverse complement strand
GTAAACAAGGGCGCTGATTTGTAGCGCTTGACGCGGTCGCCGCCCACCTGGTTGCCGCCCAGCGAGAAGATGCGGATGACCGCCATGTCGCCGGATTTTTCATTGAGCACGAGGGCGTATTCGTTGTCTGGGGTGATGACGATCTGGCGCGGCCCGCTGCCCACCTGAACCAGGGCCACCAGATTACCGGTCTCGACATCGAGCACGGTGATGCGGTCGGCATCGGGATTGGCCACCAGGAGATAGGCGGGCGGCCGGTCGCTTTCGGCGATGGCCATGGCGCCCGGCGCGTGGCCGGCGAGCAGGGTTTCCCAGACTTCGGTGCGGTACGGAAAGACGCTGACCACGGCGTCCATGCCGTCGCCAGAGACGTACAGGTGGCCGCCGTCGGCGGTGAAGCAGAATTCCCTGGGTGCGATGGAAAGCGGCAGGCGGACCACGGTCTTGCCGGTGGGCACGTCGTAGATGGTGAGGCTGCGATCGGCGTGGCTGCCGGTGATGAGCTGGCTGCCGTCCATGCGGAAGCGGGCGATACAGGGTTCGGTAGCGGCCTGGATGGTGCGGCTGACCGAGGATTGCGCGAGGGAGACGACGGAAATAGTGCGCGTGCTGGTGGTGACCACGCAGGCGTCATCGGTCTCGCGGCTGAGATCGAAATCGACGGGTGGGGCGGACAGGCGGATGCGACGGCCGGGGCGCATGTTTTCGAAGGGGATTTCGACCAGGCTGGCAGGGTCGCGATAAAGCACCCACAGCGCTTTGCCGTCGCGGGAGAGGCGCATGGCAATGGCGGTGTTGCCGGCGCGGACGCGCCGCGTGATGGTGAGCAGGGCGGCTTCGATCTCATAGATGGTGCCGTTATCGGGGGCCAGGACGTAGGCCCGGGAGGTTTTCGGGAGCGCGAGCACCTGGGAGGGAGCGGCGTCGAGGGGGATCTGGCGGCGGGTGCGGAAGCGGGTGAGATCGACGACGCCGATGGAGCGGGAGTCCCGGTTGGCGACGAAGCAGTATCCCAAGAAGCGTTGGGCTTTAGGTCTGGTACAGGCCGCGGCGGCAGCAGAGGAGAGGAGCAGGGAACGCCGCGAAATCAGGGGACGGTTCACTCTGCTATTTTAAGCCGCGGCAGGGTGGTACGGGCGCCTCATGTTATCCTGTGAAAAGCCCGCCAGTTCAAGCCGGAGAGATGGCCGAGTGGTTGAAGGCGCACGCTTGGAAAGCGTGTTTAGGGGAAACTCTAACGTGGGTTCGAATCCCACTCTCTCCGCCACTTTACGGGGGCTACTCGTCCTCTAGCTGCCATAGCGGGATTTCGATAGGAGTATCCGGTATCCGCAGGGTGGCGTCGGACACTGGCACGCGCCCGTGCGCGGTATACAGAACGCTTTCCAGCGTCTCCGGGTCCACCACCCAGACATACCCCACGCCGAACTCCAACCACTCCGCGATGGTCTGATCGACGCGCAACGGCCTGTCCTCCGGGGAGAGGATCTCGATCGCTACCAGCGGCGGCTGCTCGAATATTGGTGTTGCGGGACGTGGTCCACGCACGATGCAGACATCGGGTAGCTTGTACTTGCCGGGCCGCACCCGCGCACGCTGCTCGGTATAGACGTTCACACCCCAGGCCTTGCGCCTGCGGAAGATATAGGCGGCCAGGGCGGCCTGCATCCAGCTATGCTTCTCCGTGCCCACGTGCCTCTCAATCAGGGCGCCGTCCTCGAATTCGCAATCCGGCTCGTACTGCGTGCCAAGATACTCCTGCTCGGAGACCAGCGGCGTGAGAGGTCGTGCGGCCATGATCTGATTCTAGCGCCTTCCCGCACCCCATCGCCCGATAGCTCCAACGTTAAACTCTCGTTGGCCACTGTGCCCGATTTTGTACCAAGAAACCGCGACAGCAGCGATTCGTGCTCATCAAGCGAATCGCAGAATCAATAACTTGGGTGTTTTCAACGCCGCCCGCCTTTCCGAATCCCACTCTCTCCGCCAGTCGCCATATGTTGGCCGTGCCTTCCCCCCGGGCAAACTTAGATTGCATGAAGCAGCACAATGCGCCCATGATCATTTCCGCGTCAAACCGGAGGTCTCATTTTTCCTGGTGTCGTTTGGCGATGATTTGATCCAATTCAGTTGCTTGAATCAGGTCTTTGGGCCTCCCGGAAGCCTTCTTGGCGCAACTGGTGTCCTCGATGGACAGCACGGGCACTTCAAGACCTCCATACATCATCTTGTCGCGCCGATTCCAGGCGGCTGCGAAGTCCAATCCGCAGACGGCAGACATCACGTCGATACGAACTGGCTCAATCCCGAGTTGATAAACAAGATCGGGATTGAGGAGGTCGTCAACAGTAACGTCCCCGAGCGGGGCGCCAAAACGGGCAAGAGATCGATAAGCGCGCTCAGCGTTCACGCGGTGGGGAGCTATCCACAGGTCCAGGTCCTTGGTGTGGTACGGCTCCGAGTGTTTCATCACGGCGTATCCGCCGACAACCAGAAACTGAACCGTCTCTTCCACGAAGTACCGCAATATGTCGATGTAATCTGAGTTGATCGTCATTGGCACCTCGAACGGAAGCAGACGTCACCACCAAGTCCCAAGCGGCGGCGAAAATCTTTTCATCGCCGAGCTTTTGCCAAAACTCGACGTCGAAATCCCGCCCGGCATATTCCTTCGGGACCAGGCGGCTCATTACAAGGCGATCAGCCATTTGATCTATTATCCGCTGTTTCCAGTCCAGCTTGTCTATTCGGTCATCGACCGCTACGCCGTGGGTTGGCGGGCGATGTCTTCGAGGCCGCGTTCGCGGATTTCCTGCTCGCGCATGAGGAACTTCTGGATCTTTTTGGTGACGGTCATGGGGAAGTCGTCGACGAAGCGGATGAATTGCGGGATTTTGAAGTAAGCGACTTTCCCCTTGCAGAATGCCTGGATTTCTTCCGTGGTGGCGGTCTCGCCGGGTTTGAGCTGCACCCACGC
>JANYJN010000125.1 GCA_025358475.1 Candidatus Solibacter sp. | reverse complement strand
CCGCGTACCGGGATGCAGCGGCGGGTCCATGGGTTCCGGCAACGACGGAAGAATGTTGACCCAGACATCTGGAATCTGGCTATCGGCAAGGAGGAATTTAGAGTGTTCGGGCATGGGACAGACCACTATAACAGTATGTCCGTTGGGGGAGGCGGACAACATCGCGGCGCGTCGTCGCTAGATCCTAATCCGAGACTTTTGCGCTTCGGCTTTCGCCTGGTCGATGCCGGGGACTTGCAGCAGCTCTTCGAAGCTCTTCAGGGCGCCGTGCTTCTCGCGGTACTCCAAGAGGGCACGCACCTCCGCAACCGTGAAGCCCAGAACCACTCTGATCTCCGCGAACGGCGCCGTGTTGATGCGCACCGGCGCGCCTTTGCCGAAGTTTTTCGCCAGATACTGGACCACCGCTTCGATTTCGGCGGGCGTGCCCTTGGCGCCGCGCTCCACCATGTCCGCCACCGAATCCGACCATTCCTCGCTGGTCAAGCGCGCCTTGCGGAAGTTGCCCGAATCGTGGCACTCCATGCAGATCCTGCCGGCCAGTTCCCTGCCGGGGCCCTCGGGCAGGCGTCCAACATCTTTGTCATCGGCGGCCGGTGCGCAGGCCGCTACCACCAGCGCGACAGCGAGCGTCAGCTTCATGGAATCCTCCTCGACACTGTGCGAAGGCCAACTACTCGACGACGCGGATAGAGGCCGACAGCCGTTCGTCCGCCGACGATCCACCCACGAAAACCTGGACCGGCCCCGGTTCGGTAGACCAGCCGTTTCGAATCTCATCCCAATAAGCGAGCGTACTCGCTTTTAGCGGGACGCGGACGGTACGAGTCTGCCCGTGCGGAATCGACACGCGATCGAAGCCCCTCAGTTCTTTTAGCGGCCGCTCCACCTTGGACCTGGAGAAACGGACATATAACTGCACCACCTCGTCGCCATCCCGCGCTCCGGTGTTCGTGACATCCACGCTCACACTGACTTCCCCGCCTGGCTTCAATACCGGAGCACTTACCCGCAGATTCGAATACCGGAATGTCGTATAGCTGAGGCCGTACCCGAACGGGTAAAGCGGCTTCTCTTTGAAATAGAGGTAAGTGCGGCCGTGGCGGATATTGTAGTCCATCATGGGAGGTAACTGATCGATGGATTGCACCCACGTGTGGACCAGCCGCCCAGCCGGGTTGTAGTCGCCAAACAGAACGTCGGCGATGGCGCTGCCTTCCTCCTGCCCGTTGTGGGACGTGTGCAGAATCGCCGGGATGTTTTCCTGCGTCCAGGCGATGGCGTAGGGCGCGCTGGATACAAGCACGACCACGGTCTTCGGATTAGCTTTGTAGATCTTTTGGATCAACTCTTCCTGCGTCAGAGTGAGAGACTTTCGGTCCGCGCTCTCCATGCCCTCGCTCATGTCGGCGCACGTGGCGCCCACCATGAGGCCTTGTAGCAACTGTTGCGGCGTGCGATTGCAGGTAGGATGATTCCCTACCACGACGATTGCCAGATCGGAAGATTGTGCGGCCTTGACCGCCGCGCCGTCAGAGTCGTCGGCGGCGTATGTCACCGTGACACCGGGCCCCACCTTTTGTTTAATGGCGGCGAGCGGGGTGACCGCGTAGGGTGGCACGCCGCCGTAGAAATCAGGCAGCACCGCGTCGGCCAGCGGGCCAATGACGGCTACCGATTTCAGCGCCTTGCGGTCCAGCGGCAGCATGCCGTTCGCGTTCTTCAGGAGCACCACCGACTCCAGCGCGACTTGCTTTGCGATGGCGTTGTGCGCCGGCGAGTTTACCGGGTCCGGTGCGCCTTTCAACTTGGCAAACGGCGAAGCGCCGGGAGCGTCCAGAAGTCCCAGGCGAATGCCGGTGCGGAGGCTGCCGCGCAACGCCGCGTCGATCTCGGATTCGGACAGGAGCTTGTCGGCGAGGGCACCCTTGACAGCGGTTTTGTAGTCCTCCATAATCACCAGGAACATGTTGATGCCGGCCTTGATGGAGGCCGCGGCGGCTTGCTTGAGGTTAGGATAGTGCTTGTGGCGGCTGACCAGATTGCCAAGCGAGTTGGCATCGGTGCAGATGATGCCGTCGACGCCCCACTCCTTCATGGTGATGTCGCGCAGAATCGGATTTACCGTCATTGGAATCTTGTTCCACGCGTTGTAGGAAGCCATGTAAGAGCGCGCGCCACCCTCGACAAATGCCATGCGGAACGGCATGGCGTAGTACTCGCGCAGCAGGCGGACGTCGAAATCGGAGGTGGAGCCGTAACGGCCGTCCTCATTGCTGTTGGCGAGGAAATGCTTGACGAGCGATGCGGCTTGCCAGTGCTTGGGATCGGTGCCTTGAATGCCTTGGATCAAGGCCGCGGCGAGTGTGCCGTTGAGCAGCGGATCCTCACCATAGGTCTCCTGCGTGCGGCCCCAGCGCGGGTCTCGCGCCAGGTCGGCGTTGGGCGTCAACAGCACCAGGAATGCCTTGGAGTTCTTACCGTTCTCGTAGATGTATCGCGCCTCCGACCCGATTACGTCTCCCGCTTTTCGCACCAACGCCGGGTCCCAGGTGCGTCCAAACCCTACCCCCTGCGAAAACTGCGTGGTTGGCGTGGGTTGCATCCTGGACTCGGGCGGCGCGCCGGGAAAGGCGTCAAACAGCGTCGCCATAGGTCCGCCGAGCACTACCCCACTCAGCGCTTCGCCGATATCCATTTTTCGGATGCCCAGGCGTGCAGATTCGACGCCGGACATGCCCAAACCGGCGATTTTCTCATCGAGCGTGAGCAGTGAGAGTGCATTGTCGATACGCTTCTCGGGGTCCAGTGCAGGATCTTGCAAAGGATACTTGGACTGCGCCGAAGCATAGGCGGCCATAGTCACGACGGTCATGGCCAGCGTAATGGGGATTCTCATGGTTCGATTCAATTTTAAGCCAGATTGAGGGTGCGGAGCAGGTAGGACGGCGTACAACTCCACGCATGGCAGTAGCTATTCACCTGCGTGCTGCCGTAGGGGGAGAGGCCGGCATTCGACGGGTCATAAACTTCCCAGAACGTGTCGGCGCCGGCCTTCACCATCCCACCCCAGTATGTTTCCACCAACTGTTTCGCCTCCAGTTTCATTCCGCAGCGCAGCATCGCTTCGGCGACGTAGTGGTAGAGATAGGGCGCGCCTGGGCGCACTGCGCCGGTCTGTGCCGCCACCGTGCGGAACGCCTGTGCGGCCTCGGCGGCCGTGGCGATGCCGGAAAGCGCCATCCAGGCCTGCGAGGCCCAGGAGACCTGGCGTTTCGGACCGCTGACAAATACCTGCCGGGGGAAATCATAGAAAGCGCCGCGCGCCGCGCTGGTCATGCGCGCGATCAACTGCTGGTATTTCGCGGCTTCGCCCGGCGCCCCGCAATGGCGCGCCAGTTCCAACGCCTGACGAAGGGAGTACACAAACGTGCCCTGCATGGCGGCGGTGCGATCGAGCGCGTCGCACCAGTCGATGAAAACCCAACTGCGCGCTGGGGCGGCGAAGATTCCATCAGAGCCGACGTAAGCCGAAAGCAGATCCATTTGCTGCCGTACTACCGGCCACAAATCGACAGCGGTGTTCCAGTCTCCGGTGGCTTTGGCATAATCCAACACCGCTGCCGGGTACAGCGCGGCGTAATCGATGATGTACTCATGCCCGCGATGAGGCTCGGGGTCTTCGAACACGCACGCCGGCACCAGTCCGTCTTCGCGCGGGAACGCGGCGAACAAGTATAGGCATCGCTTGACCAGATCGTTGCTACGGAAGGTAGCGTAGTTAGTCAAAGCCTGCAAGCGAAGGTCGCCAATCCATAGACGCCGGTCGCGCTTGGGACCGTCTTCGAAGACTGTCTGCATGCAATCGCGCAAGGTGGCGATACTGACTCTATCGGTCTGCCGCAACATCGCGGGCACGGCCTCTGGTAGCGGTGGTGGATCGCCTCCGGCCGAAGACAGTGCTGTCGCCTGGATCTTGCCGATTCGCACGGCGTAGTTGGGAGATGTATCGACCACCTCCAGTTTCACGTAGCGGAAAGCGTACCGGCGCGGCATCCGGATAACAGCGGGCAGCACGTCGAGGTTGATCACCTCATCCTGCAGCCAGGCGCGGCCAAGTCCGCCTTGGTACGGGTCGAAGGGCTGCGCAACCTCGGCAGGCACTTCACCGAACGTCAATTTCAGGCGGGCGGGCGCATCGACGCCGCGCCCCTCGCCAGCGATCGAGAACGAAAGATGGCCTGTCAGATGACGGCCGAAATCCACAATGGCAGAGTCGCCACGCCGCAGCAGCCGCTCGCTCAGCGCTTCAGGTGGCGAGACCCGCTCCGCACGCCAGTGCAGAAACTGAGTCGGATCGGGCGCCATTTGGACAATACCGGCCGGCATCACGGGCGTCGGGTGCAGCCGTGGTTTCAAGCTCTCTGCGATAGCGAGCCACTTCTGCTCTCTCGATGCCGCGGGCGCAGCGGCAAGTACTGGCACACCTGCCGCAGCGGCCACGGCCGTTACGAATTGACGACGATTCAAGATACGCCCTTCCTTTGCTTCGGTCCCGGGAGTTCGGGATTATACCCAAGACCCGTCAATAGGATAGCCCTTGTTTGTGGCAAAGGCGCACTTCAAGCGCCCGTCCGTGTAGTATTCCTTGTTCGGGAGCGCCTGGCCGCGCGGGCCTGTGCAAGCCCCCTCATGCCAGTCGCTATTGAAATCGCCGCTCGCGGTGCGCACCGGCGCTGTCCATCGTCCTACGACCGAATTACCGAACGAAGCCATTTGCCCTCCTAATTCGCACAAAGTGAAACCACTTGCACCCATCCGAGCAAAGCCGCCTGCCCGGCCGACTCTGCCCTGCGCGCAGGCCAGATGGAACCTCGCGGACACCCGGACGGGAGCGGTTCGCGGGCGTTGGTGCCAGCCGAGCGCCCGGCCGTTGCCGAAATCGCTCCTGGTGGCGCACCAGGGGAGTGATTTACGAAGCGAAGCCATTTCCCCTCCCAACCCATACAAACGTAAACCACTTGCACCCATCTGAGCAAAGCCGCCTGCCCCGGACGGCTTTGCCCTGCGCGCAGGCCAAACTTAACTTTCGGGGCACCGGACGGGTGCTACGCGGGCGTTGGCAACTTCGGTGGCTGGGACCGATTGCCGATACTTGGCGCGTCAGGATCGGTCGCCAATTCTACCCTAGCATTCAAGCGGGAGCGACTCCGGAGGGTGGACACGCAAATGGATGAGGGGACGGGGAAAAGAAATCGAAATCGGCGGTTACAATTTCTGCCGGAAGGGGTAAGACTGGCATTGGGCGCTGGGGTTGGCGTTGTTGGGCCTCAAGCCTTTTCCGTTTCGCTTGGAAGGCGATGAAAAGGGGGCACGAAGCGCCAAATCTATCCCTGCCCCTGACTGTTATTCGGCTTGATCCAAGGCGGGATGTTGCTGCCTGAGGTCTGCCTGCGCAAGGCAGCAGTTGGCAGTAGCAACGATTTGGCGACGTTTTGCGTCAATGTCGAATCATTCACAGCAACTGCTGATTTATTTTTGGTTGCGCTCTCACGAACTGTGTAGTGATATTTAATCAAGACACGTCTCCTAAAATCAATCGTTTAGTGCGATGCCCGAAACAAGCTCGCAACTCGTCAGTTCAACATCGCCCGAAGATTTGACTGGCTATTGCTGACCAATGTGATATTCTTCGATTGTAGCCAACTGGCTACAGGTTCACCGTGGTAGTGTCTGTGACACAGTGGAAGCGAAGCCAAGGAAAGTAAAAGTCTACCAACAATCGGACGGCACGCAACCCTTCGTTGCCTGGATGCGAAAGCAGGATAAGGTTGCAATCTCGGAGATTATCGCCCGCATCAATAAAGTTCGACGTGGAGCCCTGGGCGATTTCGACGACGTTGGTGAGGGCATCCTGGAACTCAGGTTCATCGGTCCGGGGCCTGGCTACCGGATCTACTGTGCAGACGATGGACGAAGCCTGGTGCTTCTGTTGTGCGGTGGCATAAAGCGTTCGCAAAGGGCGGACATCTAATATGCAAAAGAACTCTGGAGCGAATACAATCAAGGCAAAGAATCGAAAAAGGACCGGGCTGAGCAACACCGTTCCATTCGACGAGGTACTAAGAAGTGAACTACAAGACCGAGAAATCGCGATCGGTTATGTCAATGCACTTCTTTCGGAGGAGGATGAGCAAGGTGTTCTTTTGGCGCTGCGCGATATCGCAGACGCGATGACTATGGGTGCGGTGGCCAAAACTGCAGGCGTCAACCGGGAGAGCTTGTACAAGATGTTGTCAGGCCGAAGGGACCCAAGATTCGGCACAGTTCTCAGAGTCCTCAAGGGGCTCGGGATCAAACTTCGCGCGCTGGATACTCGCCCTGAAATCGAGCACTCATTGGAGACCTCAGTTCAAGCAAGGACCCGTGAAGCATTTCCGAAAGCACCTCTGTTCATCGGAGACGCGTCTCGCACCCGTCCGACCGCATACGCGAGGCATAGGGCGCTCAATTACAGAGCCGGCGTATGCCCTCTCGATCCTCGCAAACGGTGCCTAGACATCGTTCCGTGTGCACCGGAAGGGGTAGCGACTGAATTCTCCAAATTCCGCCTGCCGATCTGGTCTGGCACGCAAACGTTTCTCGCAGACGACGAAATGGCCTACGCAGGATAATGCCAATCATAATCGAAATCGATCCCGAGAGCTCAAAGCGTGCTGGCGCGATGATCCCAAACGCAGAATTGCGTCTGATACGACTTGAGAAGGCTAGCCTTCTGACGCCTGCGCATTCGCCTGGCGCGGGACAACTCGAAACCGAGGTTTCGTTTAAGCCGTCCGAAACGGCGCTCGCTGGCAACGATCTGATGCTGGCAGTGGATTTCGAGTTCCGGGTAGTGCTACCGACCGAAGCTTCGGAGCAGCAGAATCTCCTGTCGATCTCGTGCACATTTGCGGCAGAATATGATCTGCGCCCGGGGTTCTCGCCTGACCGGGAGCAGATAGAGGCGTTCCACAAAGGCAATGTCGTGCTCAACTGCTGGCCTTATTTTCGCGAGTTTGTCCAATCGTCGGCGGTTAGAATGGACTATCCACCGCCTCCCGTCCCGCTGCTTCGTCTACACTTCACTCGACCTGTGGAACAGGTGTCGGCCGCTGCGAAACATGCGCCCGGCCCAACTCCGAAGCCACGAGCACACCCGGGTCGAAAACGGCCAACGTGATACGTGGATTTGATTCGGGAACCGCTGCTAGGCAGCAAGCGCGTTGTCCAGTCAGAACGTGCGCGGAGCAGACGAAAACGCGACCGCGTTCCGGGCTAAGGAATTGACGGTTCGGATAACCTCGCGTCAAATCGACCGGCCTCGGCGGTTCGACAGCATTCTAAGTTATTGAAAAGTATGGTGGCCAGGGACGGGATCGAACCGCCGACACGCGGATTTTCAGTCCGCTGCTCTACCAGCTGAGCTACCTGGCCGGGGAGTCTTTAGTGTAGCAACCCCGTCACGCGCTGCGCAATGTTTCGAGCACCGCCCCGGTGGCCTGTTCCACGTCGGCGTGCAAACTGTTGCCGTGCGCATCCATCGTGACGATGGCCGCGAAGCCTTTCACCCTGAGATGCCACATGGCTTCGGGGATGCCGAACTCCAGCAGGTTCACGCCCAGCACCTTCTCCACCGTGCGCGCGTAATACTGCGCCGCGCCGCCGATACCGTTGAGGTACACGGCGCCGAATTCCTGCAACGCGTCCAGCGTCTTCTTGCCCATTCCGCCCTTGCCGACGACCGCGCGCACGCCATAACGCTTGATGACGTCCGCCTGGTAGGGCTCTTCGCGGATGCTGGTGGTGGGACCCGCTGCCTTCACCTTCCACTCGCCGCCTTCCTGCAGCATGACCGGACCGCAATGGTAAAGCACCGCGCCGTGCAGATCTACCGGCGGCGCGTTCTTCATCAGGTACGAGTGCACATTGTCGCGCCCGGTGAACATCTCGCCCGAAATCAGCACCACGTCGCCCACTTTGAGGGCGCGCATCTGCGCTTCCGTCAGCGGCGGTGTCAGCACCACTTCGCGGCCGGTCAGCGGGAAGCCCTCGCCGCGCGCCATCTTCTCCACCACCCGTTCGGGATCGCGATACAGCCACTGGGTGATGGCCCCGGTGGAGGCGTCCAACAGCACACCCAGCCGGCGGAAGGCCCAGCAATCGTAAGCCACGCTCACGAAGAAGCACGCCGGCAGCCGGTTGGCCGCCGCGATCTTGCAGCCGATCAGGCTTACCTTGCCGCCGAAACCCATGGCGCCGACACCCAGCCGGTTGGCCTCTTCCAGAATCTCCGCCTCCAGTTTGGCCAGTTCCGGATTCGGATTCACGTCGTCCAGCGTGCGGAATAGCTGCCCCTTCGCCAAGTCGTACCCGTGGGCGCGATCGCTGCCGATGCAAACGCCGAGCGCGCCCGGCGCGCAGCCCTGCCCCTGCGCCTGCCACACGGCGTGCAGGATGCACTTGCGGACGCCTTCCAGATTGCGGTCGGCGCGGCCCAGGTGATCTAGATTGCAGGGCACCGAGTATTGAATATTCTTGTTCTCGCAGCCGCCGCCCTTGAGAATCAGCTTGACCTCAATTTGGTCCTGCTCCCACTGCTCGAAGTGCACCACCGGCGTCTCTTCGCCCAGGTTGTTGCCGCTGTTCTTCCCGGTGAGGGAATCCACCGAATTGGGGCGCAGTTTGCCCAACCGCGTGGCTTCCGCCACCGCATCCCGGATGGCCTGCCGAATGTGGATCTGGTTCACCCCTACCGGCGTGTGCACCACGAACGTCGGCATCCCGGTGTCCTGGCAGATGGGCCCCTCATCCTCCACCGCCATATCGACATTGGATAGGAGGATGTCGAGCGCCTGCGAGGATTGCGTCGCCGGCGTCTCCTGGTTGGCCGCAAGCGACATCGCCGCGCGCACGTCGGGGGGAAGGTTGGTGGATGTCTGGGTAATCAGTTCCAGCAAGCTGGCAGTAAGAAATTCCATATTAGGCTCCAAACGTCTATTGTATGCCTGTGGCATAAGTTGCTCATGACACCCAGGGGGGGCCCAGCGGATGATGAAGATGCCGATGCCCGCAAACAAACCCCTCCCTCACGGTCGGGGCTCGGATTGAAGCAGCCCGGATTCCCTCGGAGCCATGAAAGTGAGGGAGCAGTCCGCCGTGTGCGTTGGCAGGCGCACGGCCTGCCCCACCTACTCCAGCTTCAAGCGCACGTCTGCCTGCATCCCAGGCTTGATCGCCGGCAGTGTGCTGTCGAACTCCACGATTACCCGATTGTCCTTGATCTGGCGCACCACTCCCGGCATCGCCGTGCTTTGCAGGTCGAGCACCAGGACCAGTGCCGGTTGCCCAGGCACGATGCGCTTCAGCAGTTCCGCCTTCGGGTCCAGGGCCACCTCCAGGGCGTACAGATCGGTGGCGATCTGGAACAACTCATCGCCCGATTCCGCGGCGCTGCCGCCCACCTCGCCCTTCCGGCTCACCACGTAGCCGTCCACTGGTGAATGTACCTCGGCCGCCGAGAGGTTGGCCTGCGCCTCTTCGAGCAGCCGCATCTTGTCCGCAACAATCTTCCTGGCCGCGCCGACCTCGTTTATCCCGCTCTGTATCTGCTCGCGCCCGGTGCGCACCGTGGCATCGATCAGTTCGTAGTCCTTCGACGCCGCCTCGTATTCCTGAAGCGCCTTCTGGTACACCAGCCGCGGAGTGGCGCCTTCCCGAAATAGTGTCTGCTGGCGCGTGCTCGCCCGCTCGGCGCGTTCCAGGGCGATTCGCGCACGCTGCGCATCGGCCTCCGCCCGCGAAAATTCCAGCCGGGCGGCGGTCACCGCGGCTTCCGTCTGGCTCACTTGTTCCTGCGCCCCGTCCAGCGCCGTTTGCGCCACTTCGCGCGCCGATTCCAGCCCTTGGGCGCCGATTCGCGCCAGCACCTGCCCTTCGTACACATCCTGTCCTGGCTCTACCAGGAATGCCTCGATGAAACCCGGTACCGACGCGCCCACCCCCGTGACGTGCTGCGGACGGATCTTCCCCTGCAAAGTCACTTCATTGCGCGACAGCGCGATCGCCGCCGCAGCCGCCGGTGGCGCCACGGAATGGCGCCGTCCGCGCCAGACCACAGTGCCCACCGCCAGCCCAAACAGCACGAAACCAATCGAGACCGGGATCCATTTCCCACGCATATCGCTCACGGGTTTGTGTTTCGGCGTCATGCCGCCGGGCATGAACGCGCCAGAACACGGCTTTCCACTTCACTCGCTAGTGTAGCTTGGCGTGGCTTGCTCTGACGGCCGCCGGGTCAAGGCAAGGCACGGTGGCACGACAGAACGGTTGCCAATGTCGCCGGTTACCGCCTGCGTTTCCAGCGAACGGCCAACTGCGTGCTTAACGATTTGGGGAGATCGGGAGGTCTATGACTCTGCGTTGGGCCATCTTTCTGTGGTTTTTCGCATCCACTGGGTTCAGCTACACGCCCCTACCGGGTGTCAGTTCCAACGATCAGTCGCCGGCCGCGGCGCAAACCGAACCGAAGGCCGATGAACAACAGAAGCCCCAGGATAGCGCCCAACCGCCGACCCTGGATGTGAAACCTGGGGCGCCG
>JANYJN010000116.1 GCA_025358475.1 Candidatus Solibacter sp. | reverse complement strand
CGGGGGAAGAGGTGGGGAGGACCGCCTAGTCCGCGGCCGACGGGGGCGTCCCGGAGGCGGAACAACGACAGCAGCATTTTGCAAGGCCCGTGGAGGCCGACGGGGGCGTCGGCCGCGGACCTGGGGGTCCGCCCCACCATGAAGGCAGACTGCACGTTACTGGGATAACTATGTGGCATTGGGCTGTCAGCGCGGGGGGGCTCCCGCTTGCGGGGGACCTCCGGCTTCTTCCGGACTTGGTGTCAGCGGAATTTGGGTCTCGGCCAGGTAGGCGCGCGGGTCCAGCATGTGCTGCGTGCGCCGCAGAATGCGCAGCATACGGCCCATCTGCCGAATCTCCACCTGGGCCATCCACTTCCACCACTTCTTGCGTCCGGCGGCGTTCAGCACGGTGCGCTTCCAGGTTTCGCAGTAGAGTTCGAAGAAGCGCTCCACCGGCAGACGGGGCTGCCACAGGAGGTGGTGCAGATCGTACTGGTTCCAGTCGAAGACCTGCAACTTTTCGCGGCTCTGCTCAAAGTATTCGGTGCCGGGAAGGGGCGTGAGGATGGTGAAGCCGACGCGGTACAACTGGTGAGCGTCCAGGAAATCCCACAACAGGCGGAAGTCCTCTTCGGTATAGTCCGGGTCGATGATGAAATTGCCGGTGACGCCGAAGCCCAGCGCGCGCGCCACGCGGACCGCCTCCACGGTGCGGGTGATATCGGCGCCCGTTTGCAGCGAGCGGAGGCCTTCGCGGGTGGGGGATTCGAAGCCGAAAAAGATGTCGAAGTTGCGCGCCAGGGGACGCCACTGGCGGAGCAAATCGGCGTTCTGGCTGACCAGGTCCACGCGGGACTGCACCAGGATCCAGCGCTTGCGAACGGGGGAGGCCAGCAGGGCGGAGGCCAGTTCGCGGCTGCGTTCGGGGTCTCCCCAGAAGAGGTCGTCGATGATGAAGAGGTGCGAGCCGGTGGCTTCGAAATCGGCGCGCACGTTGCCGGGCGAATGGCAGCGGCAGGAGCCGTTATAGAACTGCCAGACGGAGCAGAACTTGCAGCGGTGGGGGCAGCCGCGGGCGGTTTCCATGGTCCACACGGGCATGTAGTTCAGGCAGCAGTAGTTGTTCTGGTACGGCTGAATCAGCTCGCGATTGGGAATCCGCACCTCGGCCAGGTCCAGCCAGGGGGCCACCTCGGCGGTGGGCTGGAATCCGCCGTGACCATCGGGCAGCAGCAGCGAAGGCACGCCGGATAGCGGCTTGCGGAGATCCACCGCCGCGCACAGGGCCGCCATGGTGTTCTCGCCTTCGGCGGCGCAGATGGCGTCTATCGACCGGCACCCAACGAGCGCTTGCGGATAGGACCCCACGGCGTGGCCCCCCACGGCCACCGTCACTGTAGCGTCGTGCTGCTTGATGGCGCTGGCCAGTTGCAGGGTGGCCGGCACGTCCAGGATATGCAGGCAGGCGATGCCCACCACGCGGGGAGTGTAGTCGCGCAGGATGCGGGCGAGGGGCCGGCGTTCGAAGCGAAGATCGACGATGCGCACCTGGTGACCGGCGGCGATGAGCGCGGACGCCAGGTATTCCAAACCCAGCGGCTCGGTTTGGAAGAACGGCGCCAGTCCGAACTGGACAGCGGTGGGCCGGGGCTTGATTAGCAGGACTCGCATAGGAGGAGCGCTTTTGGGGGCCACGCGGCCCGCCGACGGTTAGCAAGTATCGTAACTGGTGGCCGGACCGCGGTCAACCGATTCGGGTTGGCGGCGGATGGCGCAAGTGGTTGTAGTTTGTTTGGGCTGGGAGGAAAAATGGGTTCGCTCGGTATTTTCCGGTTTCGCGGCGTGGAGGGGGGCGGCGGGGGTTGAATGGAGGAGAGCTTCATGCCGGTTTAATTGTAGCTTGGGGGAACGGGGCGGTTTCAGGGAGGGCGTTTGTTTTCAGTGAAAAATGTGGGGAATGTTGGGGTGATTGGCCGCCTTCCAAGACTCCTCTGCCTTATGGTACGCAAGGCGAAAGACGATGCCAGGGTGAGTTGCCGGGGAGTAATCCGGCCTTAATGGTACGTCACCGGCGACTGCGGCCTCTATGCGACGCGAAGTTTGGCCGTACCGTGCTTTTTAGGTTTTACGACGATCTCTACATCGTGCCCGAGCGCGACCAGGAAACGCATGAGGCGCTCGACCGAATATCCCCGGAACTGACTAGCCAGCATAGCTGAGATTTTGGGCTGATCGATGCCCATGAGCTGTGCCGCGGCTTCTTGGGTCAGCTTTCGTTGGCGGATAGTCCGGTGGATCCGAACCACCAGTCCAGCTTTAATCAGGTGTTCGCCGGCGTCGGCCGGTTAATAATGGTATCGAGCCTGGAGGGAGTCAATGGCATCATCCGTGATACGGTACACCAAGCGGTGTTCCTGGTTGACACGACGCGACCAGCAGCCTGCCAGCACGTATCTAAGAGGCTCGGGCTTTCCCAGCCCCTGGAATGGATCCCGCATCACTGCCTCGACCAGATCCAGCACTCTGATTGCGGTACTGCGTTCGGTTTTGACCCAAAAACTTAGGTCCTCCCGGAACTCAGGTTGAAACACCCCGACCCGTTTAGGATCTCGCTTCACCTAAGATCTCTCGACGCAGTCCGGCGGCTGTTCCAGGCTTGGTCCGCCCTTGCTCCGCTCGTCGTAATGCCGATTGGAGACGCCGTGCGTTGCGTGGCGACCGTAACAGGTGTGCAGTTTCCAGCAGACCGGCCAGTTCGGAGGCAGGAAGAAGCGCCACGTCGCGCGCTCCCCGCCGCCGAACGATCACGGTTTCCTGCTGGTCCACCACCTGATCGAGAACGCTGGCCAGATTTTCACGGAGCCTGGTGTACGTGGTTTCACTCGGCATGAGGCACCCAATTGGTATTGTACAGCATTCCTGTACGGGAAGCGGAGATGAGGGGATTCGCTCAGACACCAAGTTTACCCGAGGCACCCGAATGTGCTCTCCCAAGTTCGTCTTCAAAGAATCGAAAAGGTCACCTCCACGATGCTGGCCGGCGGAGAATGAAGCCGGAAGGAGTGCGCACCT
>JANYJN010000099.1 GCA_025358475.1 Candidatus Solibacter sp. | reverse complement strand
CACCATGGTGAGACCGCCAAGTTCGGTTCCGGCATGAGGCTGCCGCTGGTAGTATTCCGCGGTACCCACCAGCGCCGCCGCCAATGCGCCGCAGGCGTGCGACATGGCCGTCCGCTGCGGCACCGCCGTCATCGGCATGATATAGGCGATCGGCACGCCCACCGCGGTGCCGATGAACAACGCCGCCAGGATCCACTCCCAGTTGCCGTGATGCCCGATCAGCGTGCCGCCCACCGCCATCAGCATTCCGGCCTCGCCCGCGAAGATGCCGCGGCGCGCCGTCACCGGCGTGTTCATCCACTTCAGCGACAGAATGAAAAGCGCGCCGGAAAGGATGTAAATGTAATTGACCAGGGAGCCCATTACTTTTTCTCCTCCCGGCGCTTGAACATCTTCAGCATCCGGTCGGTGATCAGGAAGCCGGAGACGATATTCGTGGTGGCGGCCGTGATGGCGACGAAGCCCAGCACTTTGCTCATGGTGGTCGCTTCGTCGTTGCTGATGATCAGGATCGCGCCCACCACCGAGATGGCCGAGATCGCATTCGTCAGCGACATCAGCGGCGTGTGCAGCAGGGGCGAAACCCTGCGAATCACCTCCAGGCCGACGAAGGTCGCCAGCATGAAGACGTACAGTCCCATTTCCAGGTTTGAAGGCATTGCGCTCCCTTACACAGCCGCGGCCAGGCCCAGCATTTCCCGCACCTTTGGATGCGCCACTTCCCCGCCGTGCGTGACCAAGGTCTCGCGCACGATCTCGTCTTTCTCATCCAGCAGGCGATCGAGCGCCAGCTTCCCGTCTTTGATCAGGTATTTGAGAAAGGTCGCGATGTTCTTGGCGTACATTTGGCTGGCGTGATACGGAACGGTGGAGGGCAGGTTCAACGGCCCCATGATGGTGACGCCGCCACTCACCACGGTCTCGCCGGGGCGGGTGAGCTCGCAATTGCCGCCGCGCTCCGCCGCGATATCCACGATCAACGAGCCCGGCGCCATGCGCGCCACCATCTCGCCGGTGATCAGAATGGGCGCTTTCCTGCCGGGCACCGCGGCCGTGGTGATCACCACGTTCTGCTGCGCCAGCACACCGCCCAGCAGCTCGCGCTGCCGCTGGTAGAACTCCTCGGTCATGGCCTTGGCGTAGCCGCTCTTCTCCTCGGCGCCGGCGGCTGGGACTTCCAGCACCACGAAGCGCGCTCCCAGGCTCTCGATCTGCTCCTTCACCGCCGCGCGGATATCGTAGCCGGAGACCACCGCGCCCAGGCGCCGCGCCGTGGCGATGGCCTGCAACCCCGCCACGCCCGCGCCGATCACCAGCACACGCGCCGGAGCCACGGTTCCCGCCGCGGTCATCAACATCGGGAACATGCGCGGCAACCCGTCGGCGGCCATCAGCACCGCCTTGTAGCCGGCGACGGTCGCCATGCTGGACAGGGCGTCCATGCTCTGTGCGCGCGTGATGCGCGGCATCAGTTCCATGGCCAGGAAGGTAACGCCGCGTTCCGCGAGAGAGCGCGCCGCGTCACCCGCGGTCAGCGGTTCGCCGAAGCCGATGGCCGTCTGCCCCTGCCGCAACAGCGCCAGGTCGGCTGCGCCGGTCAACGGGTTCGCGCCAGGGCTGCGCACCTGCAAGATCACTTCGGCTGTGCCGAATACCTCCTCGCGGCTGGCCGCCAAACGCACGCCCTTCTCCACGTATTCGGCATCGGGAAAGCCGGCTTCCACTCCCGCGCCCGGCTGCATGAGCAGTTCCACGCCCGTCTTGTTAAAGACGGAGATGGCGCCCGGGACCATCGCCACCCGGCGCTCGCCCGGCGACGCTTCAACCACAAATCCAACGATGATTCCCATGTAGGACAGGCCTCCTGGCCTGTCTTTGCGATGCGATAGGGACAGGCCAGGAGGCCTGTCCTACAGTAGTTCCGATGTTCGGAAGAAGAATGCCAGCTCTACCGCCGCCGTCTCCGGGGCGTCCGACCCGTGAATGCAGTTGCGCTCGATATTGGCGGCGAACCGTTTGCGGATGGTGCCCTCGGCGGCATTGGCCGGGTTGGTGGCGCCCATCACTTCGCGCAGTCCCTTGACTGCGTCCTTGCGCTCCAGCGCCATCACGATAATCGGCCCCTCGGTCATGAACTTGACCAGGCCGCTATAAAATGGGCGCTCTTTGTGCACCGCGTAGAAACCCTGGGCTTGCGCCGCGGAAAGCCGCGTCATGCGCAGGCCCAAAATCCGGAAGCCGGCCTTCTGAATCGAGGCCAGGATTTCTCCGGCCTGTCCGGCTGCCACGGCATCCGGTTTAATTATGGAAAACGTTCGTTCGACACTCATAAGCGACTTTGAACCTTCACTCCCAAATCGGCCGGGGTCGGGCAGACCGTGATGCCTGCCTCTTCCATGGCCTTGATCTTGTCGGACGCCTTGCCGCTGCCGCCGGCGATAATCGCGCCCGCGTGTCCCATGCGGCGGCCCGGCGGCGCGGTTTGGCCGGCCACGAAGCCGATCACCGGCTTAGTAACGTTGGCCTTGATATAAGCCGCCGCGGTCTCCTCGGCGTTGCCGCCGATCTCGCCGATCATGATGATGGCGTGCGTGTCCGGGTCCGCATTGAACAACTCTAGCGCGTCCAGGAAGGTGGTCCCGATGATGGGGTCGCCGCCGATCCCAATGCAGGTGGATTGGCCGATGCCGAGCTTGGTCAACTGCCCCACCGCTTCGTAGGTCAAGGTGCCAGAGCGCGAAACCACGCCCACGTGCCCTTCCAGGTGGATGGAGGCTGGCATAATGCCGATCTTGCATTTCCCCGGCGAGATGATGCCCGGGCAGTTGGGCCCGATCAGGCGCGTCTTGCGGCCTTGCAGAAATTGCCAGACCTTCACCATGTCCAGCGTCGGGATGCCTTCGGTGATGCAGACCACCAGGGGCACGCCCGCGTCGGCCGCTTCCATGATGGCGTCCCCGGCGAAGGGCGGCGGCACGAAGATCACCGTGGCATTGGCGCCGGTTGCGTTCACCGCCTGCTCCACCGTATCGAACACCGGCAAATCCAGGTGCTTGGTTCCGCCTTTGCCGGGCACCACACCGCCCACCACCGTGGTGCCGTAGGCGATGGACTGCTGCGCATGGAAGGTGCCTTCCCTGCCGGTGAAGCCCTGAACAATCAGTCGTGTGTTTTTATCTACCAGTACGCTCATGGGTTTCCTCGGCGGCGGTTAGTGCGCAGCCAATTTGACTACCTTCTGCGCCGCGTCCAACATGTCCGCGCCCACCGTGAAATTGAAACCGGAGTCCAGCAGGATCTGCCGTCCCAGTTCCACGTTGGTGCCTTCCATGCGGACCACGATCGGCACCTGAATATTGAGATCTCTTGCCGCCCCCACCACGCCGCTGGCCAGCGTATCGCAGCGCAGGATGCCGCCGAAAATGTTGATCAGCACGGCCTTCACATTCCGATCCGTGAGCAGGATGCGGAAGGCGTTCTTCACCTGCTCCGCGCTGGCGCCGCCGCCCACGTCCAGGAAGTTGGCCGGCGAACCGCCCGCGAATTTGATGATGTCCATGGTGGCCATGGCGAGCCCCGCGCCGTTCACCATGCAGCCCACCGTGCCATCCAGCTTGATGTAATTCAACCCGTAGCGCGAAGCCTCCACTTCAAGCGGATCCTCCTCATTGAGATCGCGCAGTTCCACCAGTTCCTTGTGGCGGTAGAGCGCGTTGTCGTCGAGAGTGATCTTGGCATCGAGCGCGTAGACCTTGCCGTCCTTGGTGAGGATGAACGGGTTGATCTCCGCCAGGGACGCATCGGTCGCATAGTAGGCTGTAGAGAGCGCCGTCATCGCCGCCACCGCCGCGTTCACGCTGGCCGCCGGGATGCCGATGCCGAATGCCAGTTTGCGCGCCTGGTACGGACGGAGCCCGGGGTACTCCATGGTCTCTTTCAGGATGAGCTCCGGCGTCTTGGCGGCCACCTCTTCGATGTCCATGCCGCCGGCCGCCGAAGCCATGAATACCGGCTTGCCCTGTACGCGGTCGAGGACGATGCCGAGGTACAACTCGCGCTCGATGGGCAGGGTCTCTTCGATCAGCAAGCGCTGCACCACGCGCCCCTCGGGGCCGGTCTGGTGCGTGACCAGCGTCATCCCCATGATCTTGCGCGCCAGCTCTACCGCCTCGATGGCGTCCTTCGCCACTTTGACGCCGCCACCCTTGCCGCGGCCGCCGGCGTGGATTTGCGCCTTCACCACCACACTGCCGCCCAGGGCTCTAGCGGCCGCTTCCGCCTCTTCCACCGTGTAAGCCACATGGCCTCGCGGCACAGGGACATGGAACTGGGCCAAGATGGCCTTTGCCTGGTACTCGTGAATTTTCATGGGATCGCTTGTGCTAGCCTACAGAAAACCCATATTATCATGTCCCTTCTGCCTTACCTGATCCGTCTGGTCTCGGCACACGATCTTCCGGCCGCCGACGCCGAAGCCGCCATGCGGATTATTCTGCGCGGCGAGGCCAGCCATGCGCGCATCGCCGCCTTCCTGATCGCCCTCAAAATGAAGGGCGAAACCGTCGAGGAACTGGTGGGTTTCGCGCGCGCCATGCGAGAGATGGCCGTGCCCATCGACGCCGGTCTGGGCGCGGGACACACCCTGCTGGACACCTGCGGCACGGGGGGCGACGGCGCCAACACGTTTAACATCTCCACGGTGGCCGCGTTCGTGGTGGCGGGCGCCGGGGTGCACGTGGCCAAGCACGGCAATCGCTCGATTTCGAGCCAGTGCGGGAGTGCCGATTTGCTGGAAGCCTGGGGTATTCCGATCGATCTGCCACCAGCCGTCACGGGGCGCGCCATCCGCGAAGTGGGCATTGGATTCCTCTTCGCCCCGGCGGTACACACCGCCATGAAGCATGCCCATCCGGTGCGCGTCGATCTCCAAATGCGCACGGTGTTCAATCTGCTGGGGCCGTTGACCAATCCGGCGGGCGCGACGGCGCAGTTGATCGGCGCGCCCTCATTGCAGGCCGCCGAACTGATGGCGGGGGCGATTGCGGCGCTCGGTATGCGTCGCGGTTTCGTGGTGCACGGCTCGGATGGACTGGACGAGATCACCACCACAGGACCGACGTCCACCTGGGAGATCCGCGATGGGTTAGTGGAACCGCGCACGCTGGAGCCGGGCGACTTTGCCGTTCACAAGGCGGAGGCGGAAGACCTGCGTGGCGGCGACCGGCAGGTGAATGTGGAAATCGCCAACGCGGTGCTGGCGGGCGCACGGGGTCCGCGGCGGGATGTCGTGCTGGTGAACGCCGCCGCCGGCCTGGTGGCCGCGGGGAAAGCGGAGACTTTTCTCGAAGGCATGGCGCTGGGCGTAGTGTCGATCGATTCGGGCGCGGCGCGGCGTAAGCTGGAGGCGCTGGCGGGGTTCGGCAGGTGAATGCGAGGGAATGTAACCGGCGCTGACGCGTGAGGGGGGCGCCGAGGCTCGTCCCCACGCGCAACGATACAATTAGTGCTCATGCTCAATGAGGTTCTTTTTGGTGCCGTGGACGGCCTTGCAGCCGTTGGTATTGGATCCGCGCTGGCTCGCTGGCTGCGGATCTCTCCCGGCCTCGGAGAGCGCGGCATTCTTGGGCTTATCGGCGTTGCCTGTGCGGGGGCTGTTACTCAACTATTTTTTCCGCTTTCCGGGCCCGTCCCGGTTCTTTTCGGTGCCCTCGGAATCCTTTTTGCAATAGTTTTCAGACGACAAATACGGGATTCGGCTACTTGGCCCGCGCTGATCAGTCTGGCCGCGGGATTTGTCGCTGTCGCGTGGGTTTGGCGGAGTGCGCCTCTCTTCTATGATGATGGGCTGTACTATCTCCAGACGATCAAATGGATGCGACAGTTCCCACTTACTCTTGGCTTAGCCAATCTACACGGGAGGTTAGGGTTCAATTCGCAAGACTTCGTCCTGTTGGCGACCCTTCCCGCGGGCAGTTCGTGGGTCGCCCGATCCGTTCTATCCGGCCTGGTTATGGCGTCTTTTGTCCAGCGGCTCGACGGGTTGCGAGACGCGACGCCATGGCGGCCCGAGGTGTTCTGGTATGCTGCCATGGCACCGCTCGTTTTGGTGACAAATCCGGTGCATGAGCTTTCGGGTCCTGACTTACTATGTGTCGCGCTCATCGCGTATTGGTTTTTAGTCGCTCTCCAAATATCGCCGGGGGGAAGCGGAAGCACGACGGATTACGCGTTGTTGGCGATCATCGGAACATTTGCACCGACCGTCAAATTATCCGCCGCGCCCGTCCTCGCATTGACGCTACTGGGGGCCGCGTTGGCGTGGCGGTCAGGGTGGGCACAGAAACGGGTTCTGGGACTATCTGCATTCCTGCTCGGCGTGTGGCTTCTACGAGGTGTGCTGCTCTCCGGTTGCGCGTTATATCCCGTGAGACAATCGTGCATCTTCGTCCTGCCATGGGCGGTCAGGCCGGAGCAGGTTACGTGGTACACCATCGCCATCCAGTCCTGGGCCCGAAGGCCGGACGTTTTCGACTACCACGCCGTCCTCGGCAGTTGGGAGTGGTTCCGACCGTGGTTTTCAACGGCGCTGAGAGAGCCAATTTTGCAGTTCGGAGTGGCCGGGGCGATCGCATTATCGCTCTCGACTCTCGGACTCTTCCGTAACAGCTCGCGGCACTTCCGGGCGTATGCGCTGGCCGGTTTTCTCGCCGTGTGCATCGCCTGGTGGTTTTTCTCCGCGCCCGATGTGCGATTCGGCGCCGGATTCTTGATCTCCTTCGGATTGCTTGGCTTCAGCCTATTGGCCTCGCTTGCGTTACCGGCACCCTACAGTCTGCGCCATGGGTCGGTTGTTCTCTCGGCAGTTGCCGTGGTCGCGGGCATTCATGCCGTCGTGACGGC
>JANYJN010000067.1 GCA_025358475.1 Candidatus Solibacter sp. | reverse complement strand
CAGTTCGGGACCGATCACGCGGGCGCCGAGGCAGAGCACATTCACGTCGTCGTCCTGGACGCACTGGCGCGCCGAGAAGCTGTCGTGGCAGGTGGCGGCGCGAATCCCCTTGAACTTGTTGGCGGCAACACACGCGCCCGCGCCGCTGCCGCAGATGAGCACGGCGCGCTCGGCCTGGCCGCCGAGCACCGCCAGCGCCACCTTTTGGGCGTAATCCGGATAGTCCACCGGATCGGTAGTGCCGGTCCCCAGGTCGGCAGCCTGGTGGCCTTCAGCGAGCAACTGCGCCAGTACCCGCGCCTTGAGCGCCACGCCCGCATGGTCCGATGCCACTGCCAGTTTCATAGCCCCAAGGATAGCGCCGTTGCAGGTTGGCTCCGTAAATGGTACGTACTCAAGAGTGCGTTTTCTTCTCATCCTCATAGCGGCGACCGCGGCGGCGCAACCTGCGGCTGTCATCCAAGAGCGGACCCACCGCAGCCAAGTCATGGCCGGCGCGCGCGCCTACCGAGTCTACCTGCCGCCCGCCTACGCCACATCGCGCGTCACCCGCTACCCCGTCATCTATTGGTTCCACGGCTACGAAGCGGAGAACGAAGGCCGCGCTGGGGCGTTCGCCGCGTACGTCGCGGCCCACCCGGTGATCGTGGTAGATTCCAGCCCCGCCGACACCACTGGGCAGTTCCCGCTCTATTTTCCCGAACTGATTGAGCAGATCGACCAGACGGTGCGCAGCATCGCGGACCGCGACCACCGCGCAGTGACCGGCGCCGCCGCCGGGGGATTCCTCGCCATCTGGCAGGCCGCCAAGTGCCCCGACCTGGTGGGCAGCGCTTCCAGTTTCGGCGCCACGCCGGAAGCCCCGGTTGGGCCGCGCGGCTTCGAGGTGGATTCCGACCTGAGCGATCTTTACCCAACGCTAGAGGGGGTCCGCGTACGCCAGGTGGCCGCCGCCTCCTCCCTGGCCGAGACCCTCGATTTCCACCTGGACGCCTTCGCCCATCCGTTGCCCAAGCCGGCCGCTTTCCACCATGCCGACCCCTACCCCAATTTCGGCGTCTGGGACTGGGAAGTGGTTTCCGACCGGCGCCGCCCCGGCTTCACGGTGCTGGAAAACGTCTCCCGCACCGGCTTCCGCTGCACCGTGCGCGAGTGGATTCCGGCTGGCGCCGCCCTACCCGAGGTCAAGCTCTCCATCGCATCGGCGCGGTTCTACACGCCGGGCGCCGTGTACCCTGTGACTTATATCCGCCTGCGCGATGGCAAGGTGCGGCGCACCACGCTGAAGGCCGACGCGCGCGGACGGCTGAGTTTCGATCTGGATGGCGACGCAAGTGAAATCGGCATCGGCGCGGCTGCCGGCGTGGCGCTTTCGGGCTTCGAAATTGAGGGTGCGGCGTGGGCGGCCGCCGGGCAACCCATCCAGGTGCGCCTCAAGTTCTGGAACAAAGGCGGCACTCGCTCCGCCACCAGGCGGTTGGAATGGCAAAGCCCCACGCCCGGCGTCAAGTTCAAGACCGCCACCGCCCGGCTGAGCAGCCTGGCGCCGGGCGAATCGGCGACACTCCCGGTGACTTTCACGATGGGACGCGCCGCCGTAAACGGAGCCCGCATTGTGGCCTTCGATGGCGAGACCCGCCTCTCTATCGACGTCCCGGTCTACGCCGCCGCCCCGGCGTTCGCCGATTACCGGATCGCCGACGGGCTCACGGTGGCGCCCTATACCCACCCACTGGGCGAAGGTAATGGCGACGGTCACGCCGCCCCTGGGGAGAGTTTCGCGGTGCTGCTGCCCGATTCCGGCGCCCTGCGCGCCGCCGAACTCTTCACCAACGACGCCTGCGTGGACAACACCGTGCGCATCAGCGAAGCCGGCACGCGGATTTCGTTGCCGGCCATCCGCCCCACCTGCGAACCGGGCCACCGCATCCAGATGCTGGCGCGCGTGGGCCTCAACTATTTCGCCCTGGAAATCCCGGTCTGGTATCGCAAGCAGTAGCGGGAGGCCAGAAAGTATTCGCGTGCCACCCGGCGCGTTGTGGGGCCGTTTTGGTGGAGCGGCGGCCAGATTGGCCCACGTACATGCCGCTGCCTAAAGCTTCGCCCCCGTTCTGCCGATTAAGTGACCGTGACCTCGGCAGACGATTACGAGCAACGCGAACTTCAGCTCAATCGCTTCAGACGCCTGATTGGCGAGCTCCTGCGCGGAGAGATGAATCGCAACAGCTTTGCACCCTGGGAGATCGATTTGCTGTTGGATTTCGACACCTGCCAACTGCCGTCGCGCCGACGCCTGGAAATCCTCCGCCAGTATCAGAAAGCGGTGGAGCGGCAGATGGAAATCGGCCCCGGCCCACCCATGAAGCTCTCCCACTTCCTGATTCTACGCGAGCAGCGCCGCAACGCCCTTCCGTGAGGGCGGTTAGGTGAGCAGAACGCGCCGTCCCTGGACCCGGTATTTGCCCGCGATCACGATGCCGATCGCCTCAGAATAGATGCGGTGCTCCTGCGTCAGGATGCGCGCGGACAGCGTCTCCACCGTGTCGAGATCGAGTACCGGCACGGCGGCCTGAATCACGATGGGGCCGGCATCCAGATGCTGGTCCACGAAATGCACGGTGCACCCGGTAATCTTCACCGCGTGCGCCAGGGCCTGGTGCTGCGCATCGAGCCCCGGGAACGACGGCAACAGCGAAGGATGAATATTCAGGATGCGATCCGGAAACTCGCGAATGAAGCCAGCGCTCAGCAGCCGCATGAAGCCCGCCAGACAGACCAGGTCCACGCCGTGGCGGTGCAGTTCCGCCGCCAGCGTCCGGTCGTACACCTCGCGATCCAGACCTTTGGACGGCAGGCACACCGCGTTCAGCCCGCGCGCGAGCGCCGTGTCGAGGCAGCGCGCTTCGGCCCGGTTAGAGATCACTACCGCAACCTCCGCGTCCAGTTGGCCGGTGGCGATGTTTCGGGCGATGGCCTCGAAGTTCGAGCCGCGCCCCGAGACCAGGATGCCTAGCCGCTTCAACGGTACTCCACGCGCGGCCGCCCGCGCTGCAGAGCCACCACGCTCCCCATGCGGAATGGCGTCTCGCCCAGTTTACCGAGCACCGCCTCCGCCTTCACAGCCGTGCGGGCCGGCACCGCCAGTATCATGCCGACGCCGAGATTTAAGGTGCGCCGGTAATCGTCTTCCGGAATGTCGCCAATCCGCCGGAGCACTTCGAACAGCGGAGGGATCTTCCACGATGCCGTCTCGATCGCCACCCCGAACCCCTTGGGCAGCATGCGCGGTGTATTGTCCGTAATGCCGCCGCCGGTGATGTGCGCCGCCCCGCGTAACAGGCCCGCCGCCATCAGGGCGCGAATTGGCTTGAGGTAGCTGCGGTGCACCGTCAGCAGCGCATCGCCCACCGTCGCGCCCACCTCGGGCAACAGCGTCTTTGGCCCGTAGCCCGCGACTTCGAACAGCAGCTTGCGCGCCAGCGAATACCCGTTGGTATGCAGCCCGGTGGAAGGCAACCCGAGCAGCACATCCCCGGCGCGGATGCTCTTCCCGGTGAGGAGTTCGGCGCGCTCGGCCGCGCCCACGATGAAGCCCGCCAGGTCGTACTCTCCATCGGCGTACAGGCCGGGCATCTCCGCCGTCTCGCCGCCGATGAGCGCGCATCCGTTCTTCCGGCACCCGCGCGCAATCCCGCCGACCACGGACGCCGCCACTTCCGCATCCAGCTTCCCCACCGCGAAATAGTCCAGGAAGAAGAGCGGCGCGGCGCCCTGCACAGCGATATCGTTGACGCAGTGGTTCACCAGGTCTTCACCCACCGTGCCGTGCCGCCCCGTCAGGAACGCCACCTTCAACTTCGTGCCGACCCCGTCGGCGGAGCTGACCAGCACGGGTTTGCGGTACCCCGCCAGTTGGTACATGGCGCCGAAGCTGCCGATCTCAGCCAGCACGCCGGGCGTAAACGTCTGGCGCGCGAATTTCTTGATGGAGGAAACGGCGCGATTGGCCTCGTCGATATTCACGCCGGCATCGCGGTAGCGAACTGGTCTTTTAGTGGACAAATTCCAGTATACGGCGTTGGAATGCAGGCCATTGGGTCCCCCCGTCCAGGTAAACATTGGCGGGAAGTGAACGCCGCAAGGCCCATGGCCGATGTGAAAAGCCTGGCTACAGCTTTGGGGTAGACTGGTTACCAGAGGCTTAAACAGTGCCGTTTGACCGGATTTCAATTAACCCCAATGTGTGCCACGGTCAGGCTTGCATCAAGGGTACGCGCATCCCTGTTCACCAGATTATGCGCATGCTCGCCAACAACGATACGGTGGAAGAGCTATTGGGCGAATATCCGTCCCTGTCCCGAGAGGACATCCTGGCTTGCCTCGATTATGCCGCCGCGCTCACCGAGGAGCAGATCACCCCAATTCAGATCGCCGGCGATTGACGGATGGACATTCTGGTAGACGAGAACATCCCCCTGATGACCGTCGCTAGCCTTCGAGAGCTTGGTCATGACGTTACGGATATTCGTGGCACCGCAAGACAAGGGCTTCCCGACGCTGAGCTGTGGACATTGGCACTCGCCGAGCAGCGAATGCTGATCACCACCGATAAGGGTTTCACCGAACACCGCAGTGCCATGCACGCAGGCATTTTGGTAGTTCGCCTGCGTCAGCCGAACCGACACAAGATTCACATCGCCGTGATGCTTGCCATGGTACGGTTCGCTAAAGGTCAGTGGCCCGGTCTCCTGGTGGTCATGCGAGATCAGACGATGAGCGTCTCGCGGCAGCGCCGATAGCCCTACTCGCCACTGCCGTTTTCTGCGCAATCGGCAGTAGACCCGCCGGGCCGCAGCGGAACGGCGCGCACCAACGGCCTGATTCGGCGAAGGCGCCTGAGTACTATCGTGAAGACTGATAAAGTCTGTTAGTCTGTCTATAACACAACGCGGATCCGTCTTCGACTGGGCATCAATCGCGGCGCGGGCTGTGACGTGTGCCACAATTGCGCGGCGTGGAAACACTGCCAGCGCGAGGAGACCGATTATGGTAGGCCAGTCACTCTTAGAGAAAGTCCGAGCAAGCTGCTCCCGGCGCGGGACAATGATCGTCACGCCCGGCATTCTGCTCCTACTGTCCCTCCCGCTCTGGGGTCAACAATCGTATGTCACACGCTACGACCTGTACGGCGGGTATGCGTTCCTCAACAGCCCTAAGATCGGGCTTTTTGAAAATGGCTTTCAGACCCAAATCGGTTACCGGGCGAAAACCTGGGTTTCTCTGGGCTTCGACTACAGCCTTACAGCCGGGGATTTAACCATCACGCCGGACTTGCTGCCCACTGCCTTGCAACAACAACTCGGGGCGCAACTCGCGCACCTGGTGGCCGTCGGAGCTATCCCTGCCAGCTACGTCCTGACCGTGCCAGCGCATTCGGTCACTCACAGCTTTGCCATGGGCCCGCAGTTGGCATACCGCCATTTTTCGAAGGTGACGCTCTTCGTTCGGCCATCGGTGGGCGCCATCCGCGAAGCCGCTACCCCCAAGCCCAAAGACGCGATCGCCACGGCTATCGTTGCCCAATTGGCCCCCACGGGGCACAAAACCGATTGGCAGGGATTCTACGGGATCGGCGGCGGAGTGGACATCAATCTCTCGAAGCACTTCGCCGTGCGCGTGCAAGCGGATCATGTGTGGGACCACCTGTTTAACGACCTGTTGAAGGATGGCCGCTGGACGACCCGTTTTTC
>JANYJN010000064.1 GCA_025358475.1 Candidatus Solibacter sp. | reverse complement strand
GAAGCCGAAGGCCATCTGATCGACTCCCATATCATGGAGAACATCTTCGACAAGGTCGTGGAGTACCGCGGCCGGTTCGAGGTGGAGCAGTTCCGCATCGGCAAGACCAACAGCGAACCGTCCTATCTGAGACTCAAAGTGGAGACGCCGGACGAGGTATCGCTCGACCGCTTGCTCCACGAGTTGCTGAGCCTGGGGTGCGCGCCAGCAGATTCCAGCGATGCCCATCTGGCGGCGGTGGAGCGCGACCGGTGCGCGCCGGAGGATTTCTACTCCACCACCAATCACCGGACCCACGTGCGAAACCACCAACAGTGGATCGAAGTAGAGAATCAGCGAATGGACGCCATGGTGGTGGTGGCCGATGGGCGCGCGTACTGCCGCCGCCTGCGCGATCTGCGTTCTGGCGACCAGATCGTAGTGGGGCTGCGCGGCATCCGCGTGACTCCGGAATCGAAGGAGCGCGACCGCCTCTCGTTCGCCTTCATGTCCAACGGCATCTCCTCGGAGCGCCAGGTGGAGACGGCGGTGCGGCAGACGGCGGAACTGGTCCGGCACGCCGTGGAGCAGAAACAGAAGGTACTGGTGGTGGCCGGACCGGTAGTGGTGCACACCGGCGGAGTGGCGGGCTTGGCATCGCTGATTCGCGGCGGCTGGGTACACGGCGTGCTCAGCGGCAACGCCCTCGGTGTCCACGACGTGGAGGCGGCGCTGTTGGGCACCTCCCTGGGCGTGCGGCTGAGCGACGGCCGGCAGGAAGAGCACGGACACCGCAACCACATGCGCGCCATTAATGCGATCTACCGGGCCGGCAGTGTGCGGCAGGCGGTGGAGAGCGGTCGCCTGTCCCAGGGGATCTTGTACGAGTGCGTGAAGGCGGGCATTCCGTTCGTGCTGGCCGGCAGCCTGCGCGACGACGGCCCCTTGCCCGACACCATCACCGACATGAACGCCGCCCAGGACGCCTACGCCGAACAGTTGAAGGGCGCCGGACTGGTGATCTGCCTGGGCACGATGCTGCACTCCATCGCCACCGGCAATATGCTGCCCAGTTGGGTCAAAATCGTGTGTGTGGACATCAACCCGGCGGTGGCCACCAAGGTCAGCGACCGCGGCACCGGCCAAGCGGTGGGCATTGTGGCCGATGTGGGCCTCTTCCTGCATCTGCTATCCAAGGATCTGCTCTCGAAGGATCTGCTCTCGAAAGCTTCAGTATGAAACGCGCCTATACCGACGAACACGCGTGCGGTGGCCTCCATGCCGCCTTGCCCGGGATCGAGACCTGGCCCAACCAGTTTCGCGATTACGAAATCGAGATCATCCTGACGGAGTTCAGCAGCGTCTGCCCCAAAACCGGGCTGCCGGATTTCGGCAAGCTGGTGCTGCGCTACGTTCCCGACAAGCTGTGCCTGGAGCTGAAATCGTACAAAATGTACCTGCTTGAGTACCGCAATCTGGGGATCTTTCAGGAGAACGTGGTCAACCGGGTGTTACAGGATGTAGTGTCGGCGGCGAAGCCGGTGAGCGCCATCGTGATCGGCGATTTCACGCCGCGCGGCGGCTTGAGCACGCTGGTCACCGCCACATATGTTCGGGACCGGAGGGCACCCCAGCGGGCACAGCCGGCGCCGCGGAGGACACCTCGTGGAAAGCGCTGAACTGATCGCCCTGCTGCATGAGGTCCGCGACCGGGTACGCGCGCGCCATCCGGAGACCGCCGCGGGCGGGGTGGAAATCGCCTTGCCGGACCTGATGCCGCTGGCCCACGCGCGCGATGCCGCGTTCGGCAAAGTGGCCGCTATCGGAACCGTGAACCCGCGTTCCGGCGGCGTGGTTAATTCGCTGGTGCAAGGGTGGAAGCGCCTGGTTGCGCGCATGCTGGACTGGCACGTGCGCGAACAGGTGGAGTTCAACCGCAAGTCGATGGCCTGCATCGACGCGGCGCTCGAGGCCATGGCAGATTTCAACCGCGCGCTTGGGGCGATGGGGAATCGCATGGCGGTGGCCGAGGAGTTGAAGGACATCCGCAATCACTGGGCCGAATGGCGGTTCGAGTGGGAGCGCAAGCTGGCGCAGAACGAAATGCAGTTCCTGCGCTCTGTGGCGGATTTGCAGGGTAGCTTCCAGCATCGCGCCACCCTGATGGACGCCAACTATCGCGACGCCATGCGCGGCCAGCACACGGAGTTCACCGGCGCCTTGGAGCGCTTCTCGCTCGACATACAGCAGCGCCTCTGGGCAGACCTGGAGCGCATACGGCTGGAGTATGAGCGCCTGATCTACTCCGAGCTGAAAACCATCCGGCAACGGTCGGCCATCAGTGGAGCGGCCGTCAGTGGAGCATCCGTGGCGGACACCCCGCGCGGCGAGGCGGCCGCTACCCCGCCGTTAGGGTTCGACTACGGCCGCTTCGCGGAGCGCTTCCGCGGCACTGAAGAATACGTCAAGGCGGGCCAGCAGATCTATCTGCCCCACTTCCGCACCTGCCGCAGCGTGCTTGATATCGGGTGCGGGCGCGGCGAATTCCTGGAAATGATGCAGGCCGCCGGCATCCCCGCCAAAGGCATCGACCTCAGCCCGGAATCGGTGGCCACCTGCCGGCACAAGACCCTCGACGCCGAAGTCGCCGACCTGTTCGTGTATCTGGAGAACCTGCCCGAAGCCTCGCTGGACGGCATCTTCTGTTCGCAGGTAGTGGAGCATCTGCCGCCGGAACGCCTGCCGGAGATGATTCGCCTGTGCGCCAGCCGGTTAGAGCGCAACGGTGCGCTCGCCATCGAGACGCCCAACCCGGAGTGCCTGGCGATCTTCGCCACGCACTTCTATCTGGACCCCACCCATCAGCGGCCCGTGCCGCACCCCTTGATGGCATTTTACCTGGAGGAATTCGGGGTGGGAAACATCGAAGTGCGCAAGCTCTCGCCCGCGGTGGAATCGATGCCCTCGCTGAAGAGTCTGCCGGAGGACTTCCGGGAGGCTTTCTTCGGTGGGTTGGACTACGCGATTCTGGGCAAAAAACTGTAGAAGTGGTGAGCGCTACCTGAGGAGCTGTAAAAGAACGCGGTTCGGAGGCGAAAGCGCTTGCGCCACCTCGGCGGGTCGTCTGCATGCAAAGGTGGGGCGGGCTTCAGCCTGCCAACGCCCGCTTCGCGACCGGGGTACCCTCTGCGTCGGGAACGATTTCAGTTAGCAGTTCACTTCCCGCAAGGCGGCGCGGATGGTGCTGCCGGTGGATTCCATGGTCACCGTCAGCGGCATCTCTTTCCTGTTGCGCACGACGGTGAGGCCGAAAGTCTTCTTGGACTTGAAGCCGCGCAGGGCGCGGGTAATCTCGGCGCTGCTGGTGACCTTGGAATCGTCCACTTTCGTGATCACGTCGCCGGCCTTGATCCCCGCCTTTTCGGCGGCGGAACCTTTTTTCACCGAGCGCACGAGGACACCATCCTGCACGCCAAAGAATTCGGCGAGCTGATCTTCCCGCTCCAGCGACTCGCCTACGATACCCAGCATGGGGTTCTGCAGGGTCATCTGAAAGCGCGGGATTTCAATGTTCGGCATCGGCTGAATCTGGGGCATGGAGAAATTCCACGAGCCATCCCCTGGCCCGATGACGGTGGTCTGCCTGTTCTCGCCGACGGTAGCCGTGAGGGTCTGCGCCGCGCCGCCGCGCCACACGGTGATCTTCACCTGGCGCCCCACCGGGGTTTCGCGCACCAGACGCTGAAACTGCGTAGTGCCCTCCACCGGCTGCCCGTTGAATGCCAGCACGACGTCGCCTTGCTTGATGCCCGCCTTGGCCGCCGGACCGTCTTCCGCCAGGCTGGAAACTTCCACGCCGCGCTCTTCCTTCAGGTTGAGAGCCTTGGCGCGTTCGGGGCTGATATCCAGCCCGCCGATCCCCAGATATCCGCCACTACCCTTCTGTACGACATACCCTTGCGCGCCGTGCCCGCGCGGTGTCACCACTTGCTGCGCAAATGCGGCGCAGGAGACGAGGCCCGCCGCCGCGACGAATGATATTACCGAACTCGTTTTCATGGATTTACCTCTACTGTTGTCTTCTGATGAAAATGGTGCCCACTGTGGCCGAAATCTCCAGCAGCGGTCCGCCGCCGTTCACCGGGCCTTCGGCCACGATCAGGCGTCCCTGCCGGCGAACCCGCACGCCGGGAAAATCTACCGCGATGCGCCGGGTGGAGTCGGCCAGATCGTTTTGGGCCCGAACGTTCACCCCTACGTTAGAAGGAATAAAAACCGTAATGTCACCATTGCCGGTGGCCAGGAAGGAATCCGCCACTTTGCCGGCCATCAGGCTCGCCATGATGTTGCCCAAGGACGTGGAAACGTGCAGGCCGCCGGCAATGTTGCTCACGTTGATGCCGCCCGCGCCGCTCTCGCACTGCACGCCCCGCGCCGCGCCCACCCTCACCGGTCCCGCCATATTGCGGGCGGTGACGATGCCACGGGCGAAATCGACCACGATCTGGCCACCGCCGGTGCCGGCCGTCACGGCGCCGCCGGCTTTGATAATGTGAACGCCGCCGCCGCCGGTTTCGGCGCGTACCGAACCGCCGATGTTCGCTGCCGTGATGTCACCGCCCACGGTTGCCATTACGGCCGATCCGCGCACGGCGCCCACTTGAATTTTTCCAGCCCCGCTGGAACAGCGTAGCCCGCCGCCCACGGTACCCACCCGAATATCGCCGCCGCCGGTGACCAGCCTGCAATCGCCGCCGATGCGGTCCACCGATAGCTCCCCGGCGCCGGTATCCACCTCCAGGGTTCCTTCGATGCCGCCGGCTTCCACCGCGCCATCGGAAGTGGAGACCGTCAACCGGTCCAGGCGCGGGGCTTTCACCGTGATGGTCGAGATCACCGGCCCACCGGGCGCGGTGAGTACCACCCATTCGCCCTGCGGGGTTACCCGCACGTTGTAGCGCTGCATGACGCTGCGCGCCTCGGCCTCAGTGCGCGCGCGGACGCTCAGGTGGACCGTGTAAGAGATGCTGCTGGCCGCACCCGCCTGCACGTTGACCGGCCCGTGGGCATTGATCCGCAGGCGGCGCCCGGCCGGCGCGGTGCCCTGAAAATCGCGCACAAAGCGGTCGCCCTGGCGGACCAGGCCACCCGGTTGCGGCACGGCCACCAGCGGCAGCAGCAGGAGAATCGCGAGTGTCTTAAAATCTACCGGGCGAAGCATTTATGTCCCTGAGCGCCTTCTCCAGCTTGAGGCGCACCGAATTGTTGTTTTCCTGCTGAACCAAACCCTGCATCATGCCCACCATATTGTCGTCGCGGTGGGCCACCAACAGGTCGATTACCAGCATGCGCACGGCAACATTGTCGTCCGCCAGCAGCACGCGCCGCAGAGTCTTGCGGACTTCGGAATCGCCGGCCAGCGGTTTGAGACCTTCCAGCGCCTTGAGCCGCACGCCGGAGTTGGTGTCCTGCGAAAGCACATTGAGCAGAGCGTCGCGCACTTCGGTGGAGCCGGACTGGCTGCGCAGCAGATCCACCGATTCCACGCGCACCGCCGGGTTATCTTCATGGGCGGCGGCCAGCAGGAGGCGCTGGATGTTGCCATCGTTCATGCTGCCCGTAACCACCTTGCGGCGGGTCTCATCCAGGGAGATGGCCACACCGCCCGAGTTATCCGGCTGCACCGAGCGGACCGTGGAATACACCTCATCGGTGGGTGCGGTGACGGAACCCGGCAACGCTCCGGTTCCGGATGGCGGGCCGGTGTGGATCAGGCGCGCGGCGAAGAATCCGATGGCGATCAGGGCCAGCGCCCCTATGGGCTGCCGCAGCCGGGTGATGCCACTCGCTGGCGCGCCGCTCGACATGCCGCTCGACATGCCGCTCAAAGAGGCCGCCATAGCATCCAGGAAGAGCCGCCATGGGCCCTTCACCGTGCGCGCGAGGCGCGGGGCGCCACCCTGAATCGCGGCCATGAGGTCGCTCCGGCAGTCTTCCAAAAGGGTTGGCGCCGCCACCAGCTTCCGCCGATCCAGCGCCGCCGCCAAGGCCCGCTGCTGCGCCAACTCTCGCGTACAGACGGGACACCCGTGCGCGTGCTCTTCCACGCGTTCTTCCTCGTCCGGCGTGAGTTCGCCGTAATAATAGAGAGGAAGGAGTTTGAGAATCGAATCGCAATTCATGTGAAATCTCCCAGCTCGGCGCGCATCTTCCGGGTCGCGCGGAACAGGCAATTCTTGGCGGCCTCTTCGGTGGTGCCCAGCATTTCGCCGATGTTCCGCAAACGCAGGCCCTGGTAGTGCCTTAGTTCGAAAACCATGCGTTCGCGCGGCGTCAGGTCTTCCAGCGCGGTTTCAATCCGCTGCTTCAATTGCCGGTTCCATAAGCTGCGCTCCGGGTCCGCGTGCGCGGCTTCCTCTTGAAAGGTGTCCATCCGGTCGACGGGCCCCTCCCGGGTTTCGATGGTCGGGGATTCCTCTTTCCGGACCTTCCGTTTGCGCAACTGATCCAAACAAATATTTGTCACAACCCGGTACAACCAGGTATGGAAGCTGCAATCGAACCGGAACGCGTGCAGGTTGCGATACACCCTGAGGAACGCCTCCTGGTAAACGTCGCGCGCATCCTCCGGCGAGCGGAGAAGGTTCACAGCCAGTCTGAGCACACTTTGGTCGTACGTGCGGACCAACTGCTCGAAAGCGTCCTGGTCGCCGGCCTGGGCCGCCCGGATTAGTGAATCAACTTGTGGACTCACTCGGGCGCCTGCCGTGCCGGCTGCGTCCTGGGCCATAACTTACGTAACGTCTTTTCCTGCCGCCAGCTCCACCTTACCTATCTGTGAATTTGGACGTGCGTGTTGCCAAAATGTCACGGTCTGGTGTGCGAATTTGAGACGGGTAACACCAGAGCTGTCTATAAAGTTTACAGCCATACTTACAGGACAGGGAAGGCAATACTGCCGGCGGCGATCTCGGAATCGAGTTCGGCAGCGGTGCGGCCCCTGCCAGTCAAGCGCCAGAGAAAGGCGCGCAGGGCGGTCACGTGCTGGGGACCCAGAGTGTGTAGGGTCTTGGGCACCATCAGGTCGAGCGTGCCATAGGGGGCTTCTCCACTGGGAGCTTGTCCATGGTCTTCTCTGCGCTCTCTGCGTCTCTGCGTTGAATCTCATCCCCGAGACGTGCCAACACCCGCTCAGCACAGTTAGCTCTGATAGCCGATCTTATAACTGGATGTAGAGGTGGGGACGGGAGGCTGGGTTCGCTATATTGATGAGGTGGCCTGGGGCAAAGATCCGCTAAAGTTAGCCATTCATCTGACGGTGTACGCGGCGCTGTTCTACGCGACCGCGTTTGTATTCAGCGGGCTGTTGGTGTGGCTGGGCGGGTACTTGACGGGGGTGACGGGGGCGACGCTGCTCTCGGCGGTCTTCGCCAACTGGCTGGCGCTACGCATTTACGAAGACCGGCACGTGGTGGACATCGGCCTGTGGGTGAATCGGATTTCAGCGGAGAACCTGATACTGGGGTTGGCCGGGGGCGCCGGCACGGCCGCGCTGGTGCTGATTCCGCCGCTGTTGGCGGGGGGGGCGCACCTGACGCCCACGCCGGCGGACCAGCCAACGGTGGGAACCATCGTCTTCGTGAGCATTCTGCTGGCGGGGGGATCGATCGGCGAAGAGATCTTTTTCCGCGGCTACGGATTTCAGGAGCTGCTGGCGGCGGTGGGGCCGTGGGCGACGGTGATTCCGGTGGGGGTCATCTTTGCGCTGCTGCACGGCTCCAACCCCGGGGCGACCTGGTTCAGCACGGCAAATACGGCGGGGTTCGGGATCCTGTTCGGGTATGCGTATTTGCGGAGCCGCGATTTATGGCTGCCGATCGGGCTGCATTTCGGGTGGAACTTTACATTGCCGCTGTTTGGGGTCAACGTCAGCGGGCTTAGAATGAAGGTGACGGGCTACGAGATGTCGTGGACCGCCGGCAGTTTGTGGAGTGGCGGGGAGTATGGCCCGGAAGCGAGCATTCTGACTTCCGCGGCGCTGATCGCGCTGTTCGTCTATCTCCGCAAGGCTCCCATTCGCCGGCAGGCCTCACCGCTTACAGACCCGCCCGCTGGGAGTGAAGCATGCGAGGCTACGCGGTCATCGCCATCCTGACGTTCGCGCCGGGGCTATTGCCGGCCGGGAATAAACTCACGTGGGAAGACCGCGTGGAACTGACGCGCGGGCTGACCGCGGAGTACGCCACGGTGAAGGCGCTACTGCCGCGTTCGCGCAAGGCGCTGGAGTTCGACGCCACCAGCGGGTACGACAAGAAGCAGTGGACGGAGATCGCGCGGGAGAGTGGCCCGGCGGCGCGCTCTGGCGACCTGGTACAGATCACCAAGGTGGAGATCGACGACGACAAGCTGGTCTTGCAGATCAACGGCGGGTACAAAGGTGGGCGCAAATGGTACCAGGGCGTGCAGATCGGCGTAGGTGGGGCGACGGCCCCGATCTCCACCAATAACGATTCGAACGCGCCGGGCGGTACCTCGATCGCGATTCTGTTTCACAAGCCGCTGGAGCCCATCAAGGCGTCGGAGATCAAAAAAATGCTGGCGCCGGTGCTGGATTTCGAGAAGCACAGCGTGACGCAGCTCTATTCGGAGACCCTGCCGCCGGAAACCCTAAAGGCGATCAAGGAAAAGCGGGTAATGGTGGGGATGGATCACGAGCAGGTGCGGATGACGCTGGGCCAACCACAGCAAAAGTCACGCGAGACGAAGGATGGGCTCGAGGTGGAGGACTGGGTGTACGGCACGCCGCCGGGGAAGATCACGTTCGTGACCTTCAGCGGCGATAAAGTGATCAAAGTGAAGGATTCCTACGCAGGGCTGGGGAATCAGGTGGGCCCTACGCCCGTGGTCCGGTAAATGCGCGGGTACTTGTGGTTTACGCTCGCGGTGGCGGGCGCGGTGCTGGCGGGGTGTGCGAGCCCGGAAAAGCGCGCGGTGGTTCCCGCGGGGCGTCCCGGGGGAACCACCGGGGCACCTGCCGAAGGCCCCCGGATTACGCAACTCTATACGACATCGACGCAGGTGGGGCGGGGCGAGACGGCACTGGTGTGCTACGGCGTGGAGCATGCGACGGCGGTGTGGCTGGAGCCGCCGCGGCACGAGTTATCGGCTGCGCTGGCGCGCTGCGTGGAAGTGTCGCCCGCCGCGGATACGACATACAAGCTGACAGCACAGGGTGCCGACGGCACGGCGGTGACGCAGGAGCTGAAGGTCAAGGTGGGAGCCGCGCGGGCGCGCCTGCTGAACGTGACCGTCAGCGCGACGGAGGTGAAGGCGGGCGACTTGGTGAGCCTGTGCTACACGGTGGAGAACGCGCGGGCGGTCACGGTCGATCCGATTGGGTTTCGAGGCGGGAGTGCGGGGAAGGGCTGTGCCACGGACCAGCCGAAGAAATCGACGACGTACACGATTTCGGCGGTGGGGACAGGCGGCGAAAAGGATCAGGAGCAGGTGACGGTGCGGGTAAAGTAGCGGGGCGCGTGCGCGCCCAGGCCGATGCGTCCAGCCGCCCTACTGCCCCCTGGTCAGCCCGAGGGCGCGAATCCGTTTGTGCAGATTGGTGCGCTCCATGCCTAGCGCCCGCGCGGCGCCCGACACGTTCCAACTGGATTCATCCAACGCGCGCAGGATGTGCTCCCGCTCGGCCGATTCGCGCGCCTCCTGGATGGTGGATTTCGGCCCCGCCTCGCGTTGCACGCGCACTTCCACCGGGATGGAATCGCGCGTCAGCAGCTCGGCCGGCGTCAGAATCGCCATGCGCTCGATCAGGTTGCGCAGCTCGCGCGCGTTGCCCGGCCAGGCGTAGCTCTCCAACAGCGGGAACACGCCTTCGTCCAGCACCTTGCGCTTGAAGTTGTTGCGCCCGCAGAAATCCTCCAGGAAGTACTCCGCCATCAGGCGGATATCGTGCGGCCGCTCGCGCAGCGCGGGCACGCGGATGGGGACCACGCTGAGCCGGTAGTAGAGATCCTCGCGGAACTTCTCCGCCGCCACCATGCCGGCCAAATCGCGATTCGTCGCCGAGACAACGCGCACGCTCACGTGGATGATCTGCTCCCCGCCCACGCGGTGAAACTCGCCCTCCTGCAACACGCGCAGCAGTTTGGCCTGCGATGCCCCGTGCAGGTCGCCGACTTCATCCAGAAAAATGGTGCCGCCATCGGCCAGCTCGAACTTGCCTCGGCGCAGCGCCGTGGCGCCGGTGAAGGAGCCCTTCTCGTGCCCGAAGAGCTCGGTTTCCAGCAACTCGGTCGGGATGGCCGCGCAGTTCACTTTAACGAACGGTCCGGCCGCGAACGGGCTTGCATTGTGAATATGCGCCGCCAGCAGTTCCTTCCCGGTGCCCGATTCACCGATCAACAGCACGCGCGCATCGCTGCGTGCCGCCATTGACGCCTGATCCACGGCGCGCTGCCAGGCCGGCGAGCTGCCGATCATCTTGGGCGAGGTGCCCACCAGCTCGCGCAGCCGCTCGTTCTCCTGCCGCAGCGTGGAGTGCTCCATAGCGTGCTTCACGGCCAGCAGGACGCGGTCGCGGCTCAGGGGCTTCTCCAGGAAATCGAAGGCGCCGGCGCGCGTGGCTTCCACCGCGTCGGCGATGGTCCCGTGGCCAGAGATCATGATGGCGGGCGCGGACGTCCCGTTTTGTTTGACCGCCTTGAGCAGGTCTATCCCGCTGCCGTCGGGCAGTTTCATGTCCAGCAGGTAGGCGTCGGCGCGCCCGGCGTCGGGGTGCTTGGTGAACTCGGCCACACTACGGCAGAAGGTCACCTGGTAGCCCTCACGCTCCAGAATCATGCGCAGCGAGCGTCCGATATTCTCTTCGTCATCCACGATCAGGATGCGTTTGGATGCCATGAGTAGTCACGGGCAGCAGCACGCGGAAACCTGCGCCGCCCAGTTCTCCTTTCACCACAATAATGTCTCCGCCATTCAACAATGCGCTTTTGCGCGCGATGGAAAGTCCCAGCCCCATTCCCCGTTTCTTGAAGGAGATGGTGGGTTGAAACAGGCTGGAGCGCGCCTGTTCGCTCAAACCCGGTCCGGAATCGTGGACCTCGATAGATACGCGTCCGCCGTCGGCCGCGGTCACGCCGAGGATACGTCCGCCCTCGCCCGCGGCTTCGGCGGCGTTTTCCAGCAGGTTGGTGAGGATACCCTTTAGCAGGTCCTGATCCGCCACTACGGGCGGTGCGATCTCCGCCAGGCGGCAATCGTAGGCCACCTCGGGGTGCGCCGTCTTGAGGAACGCAATACGCTCCTGTAAGAGCCCGTTGACGTCCACCGGACCGGGCTCCACCGCCGGCTCGGTGGCGAATTGCGAGAAGGCGCGAATGCGCCGCTCCAGGGTCTCGATTTCGTCCACCACGATCTGCGTGGCCTGCTCCATGAAGCCTCGGTCGGCGTCGTCGTAGCGCACCAGCATCTCTTCCACGGTCAGCCGGATGGGGGTCAGCGAGTTCTTCACCTCATGGGCCATTTTGCGCGCCAGCGTCTGCCAGCTTGCCAGTTGGCGCAGGTAGACCAGCCGCTCGGTGTTCTCCTGAAGCTGGGCCGCCATGTGGTTGAAGGCCCCGATGGCACGCCCGATTTCGTCGTCGCGCCGCGCCTGCACGCGCGCGTTGAGATCGCCCCCCGCCAGTTTGCCGAGGCCAGTGGTCAACTCCTGGATGGGCCGGCTGATGCGGTGCGCCAGGTACACCAGCATGCCTAGCGACACCAGCCAGATGGCCGCTGCCAGCAGGACGTAGGTGCGCTTGATGCCGCGGCGCAAATCGCGCGCGTTGGCCTCTTCCACGGCGCGGCGCGCATCGCGGATCTCACGCGTCAGGCGGTCCATGGCCACATCACCCAAACTCTCCGAGTACGACCAGATCTCGGTGCCGTGGCGCACCAGGTAGTCCAGGCGATTGCCCTCCTGGCCGGCGCGCACCACACGCTCGCCTTCCAGGCCGCCCGAAAAGATCTTGATGGCTTCCGGCCACGACGCGCGATCCCGCGGCTCGTATCTCCGCGGTTGGATCGCGCCGGCTTGCGCCTGGCGCTTGAGATCTTCGCTAGCGCGCTCGTAGAACTCGCGGGCGGTGACTTTGAGCGATTTGGAAAGCGTGTCCAGCCGGGCGGTGGATGAGGTGTCGATGCTCTCTTCCAGCA
>JANYJN010000364.1 GCA_025358475.1 Candidatus Solibacter sp. | reverse complement strand
CCAGCCGCGGATGCTGGATCCGTCCATGCCGAAGCCTTCTTCAAAGCTGCTCTCATCCAACTGCTTGATGGGATACGATACGTGATGTTGCAGGCTGGGAATATCCGTGAATCTCAGGTCCAGTTGCAGCACTCCGTTTGTCTTTGCGTATTCGAGTACTTCCTGCGGCGTCATCGATCCTCCTCAAATGCCGTGCGTAACCACTGCCTCACCTCATTGTCGATCTCCGCCAGGGAAGAAATCGCAATGCGGTGGTGGCGGCCCATTGCTGTGTCATCGCCACGCTTAGATGCACGTTGCACAGAGACTTCGTCTTCGCGGTAGACACGACACTACAGTATATAGCCGGACTAATGCAAGGCGGAGCTCGCTTGTGCCGCTGCCGCGACGGTTTTCATGCGACCCAGCCCGTAGGGCGAAAGATTGTAGCCCAGTGCGCCAGCGCTGGGAGAAGGCAGGCCCCGGCCTCAGCCCCGAAGACGGGGCGGAAGAACCGACCGACCGCCACCCACGGCTGTGCCATCGGCGGCTTGCCGCTATGCGGGAAGCTTGGCGCCCGCCCGATCAAGCGCCCAGCAGGGCGTTCACCCGGCGCATCACTTCGAAGGCGTCGGCCACGTACAGGACGTCGGCCTTGCCGCGCGCCCAGCCGCAGCCAGCGTCCAGATTGATGGCCCGGCGCTGATTGACGAAGCGCCAGCCCACCACGTGCGGCTCCTCGCCGTGGCAACAGGTGGAAAGCCCCTTGGCGTGGCGCGGCGTCGACCCGGTCTGGCCCACCTGGTTCATGTGGGTCATGCAGTGCAATACGGCTTCGCCTTCGCCGCCCTGGTCCACCACGCTCTTGCTGCCGCCGAGCGAGGCCTGGGCCTGGCGGAGGAACCCGAGAATCAACTGCTCCGCCTCGGTGGCATGCACCGCGCCATCGGCCTGCTTCTTGGTCCACCCCGCGCCGGCCACCAGGAGCATCTTGGCATCCGGCCGTATGGTCTGCTCGTCGGCCTTTGGCGCACGGTAGCCCGTCACCGTGGTACGCGTGGCCGGCGGCTCGACGCTCACCGCTTCCACTGTTGCCGTTCCGGGCGCCCCGGGCGTGCCTGGCCAGGGGGCCACGCACCCCGGATCGAGCAGCACCACCCAGGGACGCTGCGTGCGAGAGAGCACGGCTTCCATACGCTGCCGGTAGAACCAGCGCGTCACCGCGGGAGCGCCGGCGGCCATCGCCAGACTGGTGGCGTGGGTGTCCACGCGCCCGCCCAGGCGGTAGGCCACACCAGGCAGGGCGCGCGCCCACCGCGAAGTACCGGCGGCCAGCACGACCTGGCAATCCGCCGCGCGGCAAAGGGCTTCGGCCGCCGCGGCGTCGGTTGCATAACGCGGTTGGCCGAAGGCGTCGCCGGTGACGGCCAGGAAGCGCACCGCGCCGCAGCCGGCAATCTGCCCCGCCGCCGCATTGGTCGCCGCGCCCACCAGTCCGACGGTTAGAGCCCCGCCGAGAGAGAGCGCCGTGGCGAGCGCTTCCAGCCCCGCCTTGCCGAGCGACCCATCGGCCTCCGTATGCGCCAGCAACAGAATATTTTCCACCTTATTCCTCCCCCATCCAGGCGACGATCTCGCGCGCGATCTCTTCGGCCGGCATATCCTTCACGATGCGCGTCTGGCGCTGCTGTTTGGGCAGCGTCACCGAGGCGAAGGCGAGCCCGGCGCTGGCAATTGGCGCCGCTTTGGCGCGTTGCAGCGCCGGCATCACGGTCCGCATGTTGGCCATGCCGACTTGCGGATTGTTGCGCGGCTCGGGCAAGTTGCCGGTGGCCCATCCGAGCAGCGCCGGAAGCCCTGTGCAGACCGATACCTGGTGGCGGCCGGCTTCCACGCGCTCCAGCACTTCGAAGCTGCCGTCGTCAGAGACCAGGATCTGGTCCACCCCCTGGAATTGTTCGGTGATCCCCAGGCGCTCAGCCACCATCTGCATGGTGCTCCCGGCGCCGCGTGAGGCGGATTCCCACCCGCCGAACAGCAGCAGCCTGGTGCGATCCAGCCCCGCGATGCCTTCGATGGCCGAAGAAAGCGCCGCCGCCGTCTCGAAGGAATCGGTGAAACCCGATGCCGGCCCGTCCAGCGCCACCAGTTCGAACGGCGCCTTCTGCGCCACGGTCATCATCACCTGCTGGAGTTTGGCCTTGGCTCCCAGACTGACCAGCCACACCTTACTGCCCGGTGTATTCCGCGCCAGGTTGGCCGCTTCAAACAATGCGTGCCCGGCCCAGGGGTCCAATACCGCCGGCAGCATCATTTCATTCTTGAGGGAGGGACCCGCCGGACCGGTGACCGGCTCCAGGGTCTGCAAAGGGTCGGGGACAAAACTGCCGCAGACCACAATCTGTAAAGGGGTGTTCATTCTGGTGACCTCCAGTATAATCGGCTGCCGCGCCTGAGATAATCGAGCTTATGAAAGAACCCCGCAGGGGCTGGGACTTCAGCCTGGAACTCGCCGAGAAGGGTTGGTATCACAGTTTTGAGCTGCCGGACGGTACGCACATTGAGGGCATCAACAGGATAGACAAGCTGCGGGACAGGTACGCGCGATTTCCGATTCCCGCGGATCTGACGGGCAAGCGCGTGCTGGACATCGGGGCCTGGGACGGGTGGTTCAGCTTCGAGGCGGAGCGCCACGGCGCCGCGGTGACGGCGATCGATTGCGTGGAAATCCCCAATTTTCTGGAAATTCAAAAGAAACTGGCATCGCGGGTCAGCTACCGGATTCTGGACTTCTACGAGTTGCCCGAGGCCGGTTTGGGCGTGTTCGACTTCGTCTTCTGCCTGGGCATCCTTTACCATCTCAAGCATCCCCTGCTGGCCCTGGAAATTGTCTGCGGGCTCACCACGGACACGGCGATTGTGGAATCGTTTGTGATCGATGCCGACACGTGGCGGGAGCACCCCGACGAAGTCCCCACCATGGAGTTCTATGAGACCGATGAATTGGGGAACCAGTTGGACAACTGGATTGGCCCTAGCGTAAGTTGTCTCATGGCGATGTGCCGGGCCGCCGGGTTTGCCAGGGTGGAATTCCTGCACACCACGGGCTTCCACGCCGGGGTGGCGTGCTATCGGAAGTGGGAAGCTATTCCAGCGGGGGCGAAACGGCAGGCGCCGGAGTTGCTGGCGGTGGCGAATTCGCGCACCTTCGGCGTCAATTTCTCCACGCGAAAGGAGGAATACATTTCCTGCTGGTTCCGCACCGGGGAGCCCACTGTCACACGCGGCGAACTGCGGCTGGAAGTGGGCGGCTTCGGAATCCCGGCCTTGTATGTCAGGCCCGACGAAAACGGCGCATGGATGGCGAACTTCCGCCTGCCGCCGGGCTTGGGCGGCGGATGGAATCTGGTGCGGCTTCGGTTTGCGGACAGCGCATTCGGCAGCACGACGCTGCGCATTGCCGTGGACCAACCGCTGCGCGTCAAGCGTTTGGAGTTAAAGGGCGCTTGCGATGGGACCAACTGGAACGACCACGAAGTCAAAGCGTCGGACGGCGGATTCATCAGTTGCTGGGTGACTGGCCTGCCGGAGAATTGCGACAGGGCCAACATCAGCGTTTACCTGGAAGAGAAAAAGCTCCTGGTGCAATACGTTGGCGAACTTGACCCCGAAGGGATGCGCCAGATCAACGCCGTTCTCCCGGTAGGCGCGGGCAAAGGGGAGCAGTTGTGCCGCGTGGAGTGCGGCGGCGTCAGCACGGAGTCGTGGGCGCTGCGAGTGGTGTAGGTGGGGCGGACCATTTGCGTTAGCCTCCGGCGTGCACCGTCCCGGCGAGCGTCAGGCTGGCTGCGGCGGACGAATTTCCCACATAAACGAGATAGTCGCCGGGCGCGGTCTGCCAGCTACTTGAGTTAGTATCCCAGTAAGACATCGGATGAGACGAATCGTTCTCATCCACTTGCACAGTTATACTCGCCTTCCCTCCGGGGGGCAGGTAGACCTTGCGCCATCCAACCAGACGCTTCGGGGGCTCGCCCGTAGCGGACGGCAGGCCCAGATATACCTGCGCCACTTCCGCGCCGGCAACGGCGCCGGTATTCGTTACATCGACCTTCACCTGGAAATTGGGCTTGGCTGACGTCAGGTTACTTACGACACTGGCATTCGTCAAGGAAAACGTAGTGTAGGAAAGCCCGAAGCCGAAGGGGAACAACGGCGTCATGCCCTTGGCGTCGTACCACTTATAGCCGACTAGAAACCCCTCGGAATAACTCACCGGGAATCGCGCGCTCGCATTGGGGGACCCTGCAATCGTGGGATGGGGCAAATCGGCCACGCTCGCTGGAAACGTGATGGGCAGCTTGCCGGACGGATTGACGGTGCCGAACAGGATATTAGCGATGGCCTCGCCACCCCGCTGCCCGGGGAACCAGGCTTCCAGTACGGCGCTCACGTTCGCCAGCCACGGCATCACCTGCGCGCCACCGTTCTCCATCACCACGACGGTGTGCGGGTTCGCCGCCGCCACGGCCGCCACCAGCGCGTCCTGGTCCATGGGAGTGCCGTGGGGGATCAAGTCGGTGAAGTTCAGGCTGGGCGTATCCATCCCTTCGCTGGTCCACTGCGTAACGAAGACGATCGCCACATCCGACGAGCCCGCCAGGGAGGCCGCCGCGGTGGCATTCCTTCCATCGGCGAAGCGCACCGTGGCGTCCGGCGCCATTGCCTGGATCGCCTTCAGGGGAGACGACGGATCCCATATGACTCTGGCCCAGCCGGGCGGGTTTGGATAGCCTTCCACGATCACCTGCCCGGTGGGCGACACCTGCGCCGAACCGCCACCGGAGAGCACCCCGACATCCGCTTTCCAACCGATCACGGCGATGGAGTGCACCGCGGAGCGGTCAAGCGGAAGCTGCCCGGCGGCATTCTTCAGCAGCACCGCCCCCTGCTCCTCCGCCTCCTGCGCGATAGCCTGATCGGTAACCATGTCGATGGGCTTAATGGCGTTGGGGTAGTCGAAGAGACCCACCTGGTACATGGCGCGCAAAATGCGACGCACCATGTCATCCAGGCGCGATTGCGGCACCCGTCCGTCCGCGACAGCCTGCCCGAGGCCGGCGAAATTGGCGTTGTTCGGCTGTTCCTGATCCAGACCGGCCAGGGCCGCGGGCGCGGTAGAGTGCGTGGCCCACCAGTCCGACATGACGAAGCCCGGGAAACCCCAGTCCCTCTTAAGCACGTCGTTCAGCAGATGCGGATTCTCGCACGCATACACGCCATTCACTAAATTGTAGGAACACATCACAGACTGCGCATTGGAATCCTTGATGGCGATCTCGAATGCCAGCAGGTCGCTCTCGCGCGCCCCACGCTCGTCAATTTGCACATCGGCGAGAGTGCGGCCGGTCTCCTGATCGTTCAGGGCGTAGTGTTTGGCGCCGCCGATCACGTGCTGGTCCTGAACCCCGCGAATATGAGCAGCGGTGATTTTCCCGGCGAGAATGGGATCCTCGCCCTTGGTTTCGAAGGTGCGGCCGTCGCGCGGCTCGCGCCCAATCAGGTTGATGTTGCCGCCCAGATTCACGTTGAGTCCCCACGCGGCGGTCTCGGCGCCAATCATCGATCCGAACTTGTAGGCCAGGTCCGTATCCCAACTCGCCGCGCTCGCCAGGGCGGAGGGAAGCGCTGTCGCGGGCGCGCTCGCGTTGGCCAGCCCCAGGCTGCCGTCCACGAAGTAGAGAGCGGGAATGCCCAGCGCCGGGATGCCGGGGATGTAGCCGCCGGCGCCCCGCGGCAGCGGAATGATGTTGGTGACGGGACCTCCGGCTCCAGCTACGAACTGGAGCTTCTGCGCCTGCGTCATTCGTGCCAGCAGCGCGCCCGCGCGCTGGTCTGGGGTGGGCGGCGCGGGAACGCGAAAGTGGCCGGTCGCCCCATTGATGGTCAGCGTGGCGCCCACATATGGCGAGGTCGAGGGCACCCCCGCCGGGTAAGTGAAGTTTATCTGGTCGATAATCTCGCCGGGGGCGACGCCACAGTACAACACCGCGGCCGGCTGCCCGCCAATGGTGAGCTGGCAACTGGCCGGTCCGCCGGGCACTTCCAGCGCCACCAGGGGTGCCGGCACTCCATCCTGTAGCGGCGACGTTTTCGGCCCCAGCCCGTTAGCCCATAGCTGGTAAGTGGAGCCTGCTTTCACCGAACATTCCGTGAACGGGTTGGGACATCCATCGGCGACGTTGCCGGTGACCCATGCCACGCCGGTCGCAAAATCACTCAGGAAGAACGATGGAGAAGCCGTCGCGGCAATCGTCACGTATTCGACGTTGCTGTCCACGTTGTTCCAAGTCACCTTCACGGGTACCGCCAGACCGGGCGCCGTCCCCCATGGAACCTGGAAATTGATCTGCGTCGGAGAGACGTAGATCAGCGGTGAGTTCACGCCGTTGACGCTCACCGTGACGCCCGCCGCGCTGGTGGGGAAGGTCCCATCCGCTTTCTGCGGCGCATGCACCCCGTCGGCCAGATTGTTGCCGTATACCGCCGCCAGGCTGCCCGGTGAAATGGCCCCGAGATACGACGCCACGTTCAGAACGCGTCCGGGAGCGATGGCCGGCGTGGTGGTCGGGATGGTGATGGCCTGATAGACGCGGACGTAATCCACGAGCAGGTCTTGCGGGAACGTCACGCTGGAATCCGGCGTGCCCAGAAACGTGTTCGGACCCCCGATGGCCAGATTCAACAGCAGGAAGAAGGGAGCGTTGAAGACCCACTTCGCGCCCGCGGGCAGAGAGGCCGGCGTCACCGTGTGATAGGAGGCGCCGTCTACGAACCAGACGATGGAATCCGGCGACCACTCGATGGCATACACGTGGTAATCGTCGTAGACCGTCTCACCGAAGGGTAGGGTATACGAGGCTCCCAGGGGGTGTCCGCCAGCGCCGGAATACCCCGGGCCATGCGCGGTGCCGTTGTTGATGCTGGTGTTGTCATGGAGGGTCCAGATTCCGAAGTTCTCCATGATGTCGACTTCGCCGCAAGTAGGCCAACCTACTGTCGAGATGTTCTCGCCCAGCGCCCAGAAGGCAGGCCAGACGCCTTTGCCCAAGGGAAGTTTGATGCGCGCCTCCATCCGGCCGTATTGCCAGCTCCCATCGGTGGTTTTCGTCGAGGCGCCCGGACCGCCGGTCTGCAGACGCGCCGAGGTGTATTTGCCCTGGGCGTCTTTGATGGCGCGGATCACCAGGTTGCCGTTGCCGTCCTGGAAGGCGTTGTTGGTGGAACTGGTGTAGACTTCCAGTTCATTATTTCCCCAGCCCCCGCCTCCGAGATCGAAGTTCCACTTCGCAGGGTCGGGCGCGGTGCCCGCCGCACCATTGAACTCATCGCTCCACACAACTTTCCAACCGCTGGTGGTTTGTGCCGCCGCGGCGGTCACGCCGGCCAGCACTAATAATGAAGCGCCACAGATATTACGCATGTCAGTGTTATCATGTCGCAATCGGTCGCCAGTTTCAATCCTCACGGTGAGCATCGCATCCTGCCCGGCGGTAGGATGGTGCCAGAGACACGTATGAGACTGATCTTCGCACTCCACTTGCTGGCGTCGATCCTTGCGGCACAATCGCAGCCGGTATTGGCCGCCCTGGCAACGGGCAACTACTTTCCATTGGACGTGGGCGACCGCTGGGTCTTCCGCATCGATAGCCGGGCTGTCACCGCCTCTTACCAGACATGGCGCGTCGACCGCACCCAGGATCTGGGAGGCAAAACGTGGTCGGTGTTCGCCATTGAAGAGTCCGGCAGATTGCTTGGCGAATCGTACTTTCGAGCCGACGGCCAGGGCCGTATCTATAACCTGACGGGCACGGGAGAGTTGTTATTCCTGGACCCGGCTGCCACGCCCGGGCCGGGGACGGTGCTGCAGGTGACGGACCGGATCGCGTCCGTCCCCACCGCCTTGGGAGCTTTTCCGGATGCGCTGTCGTATCGGAATCGAATAGACCCGCTAATCCTGGAGACTGGCACCCTAGTGCGCGGCATCGGTGTGGTGGCCAGCCGGCAGGATATGATGTCGGGATCCTCGGGCGGGTTCTACCAGAGCCGAGC
>JANYJN010000039.1 GCA_025358475.1 Candidatus Solibacter sp. | reverse complement strand
AAGGTAGTATTCCACGGCGCACAGCCGTGGGTAGCGGGCTCCCCAAGCGGTGACCGGCGCCGGCGACCGGACACACCACCACCTACATGATTGTCATGGCACGCAAATGGAAAGGTGATGGGACCGGTCTGAAGGGGCTGTGGCCTACTTGCGCGAGCCGCGGCGCGGGTTCCGCAACTCCGATTGACGCACCTTGTTCTTCTTTCGCTTGGGCTTCGAGATCTTGAATGTGCCGCTGCCCACGTACTCCGCTTGATACAGTTTATCTTCCGCCAAAACTTTTTCTCCTGAAATTCACGAATAATTGCTTCCCAATTGTACCGCGCATTATTCTGGAAGATGAGGATGGGTGTTTCGCCGCCACAATTCGGGGAGGGTCCAGTGCCGCCTTTGACGCCGGAACTCGCGCCCAGCCGCGTCCCGCATACCTTTCGCGCACTGCGCCACCGCAACTTCCGCCTGTTTATCGGCGGCCAGATCGTTTCGCTCGTCGGCACCTGGATGCAGAACGTGGCGCAGAGCTGGCTGGTGTATCGCCTGACTCACTCGGAGCTTCTGCTGGGCACCGCCTGGTTCTGCTCGCAGATCGCCGTGTTCGCACTGGGCCCGCTGGGAGGCCTCGCGGCCGACCGCTTCTCCCGCCGCAAGGTGGTCATCGTCACCCAAACCCTGTCGATGGTGCAGGCCTTCGTGCTGGCGGCGCTCACCCTGAGCGGACGCGTCCAGGTTTGGCACGTGTTCGTGCTCGGCGGGTTGCTGGGCGCCATCAACGCCTTCGACATGCCGGGCCGCCAGGCGCTGGTGATCCAGATGACCAGCAAGGAAGATCTGATCAACGCTATCTCGCTCAATTCGGCCGTGTTCAATGCGGCGCGCGTGGTGGGGCCGGCCATCGCCGGAGTGCTGCTGGCGGTGGTCGGCGAAGGCACCTGCTTCCTGATCAATGGCATCAGCTTTCTGGCCGTCATCGTCAGCCTGACGGCCATGCGGATCGCGCCCGCCGCGCCCAAGGCCTACGCTCCCATGTGGCGGCACATGGTGGATGGCTTTCGCTACGCCGGGCATAATTCCGCGGTGCGTAGGGTGCTCGCCCTGATGGGCGCCGCCACGCTCGCCGGCATGCCGGGCCTGGTCCTCATGCCGTTTTTCGCCGACGATATTTTTCACCGCGGCTCGCGCGGCCTGGGCATTCTCATGGGCGCCATGGGCGTCGGCGCCGTGGTCGGCACGCTGACCCTGGCCCGCCGCACACGGCTTTCCGGGTTGGGACGCGTGATGGTGATTGGCGGCCTCACCACCGGCGCCTGCTACCTGGCTTTTGCGTTTTCCCCATTCTTCTATCTGTCGCTGGCCCTCATGCCCCTACTCGGATACAGTGTCATGCGGCAGATGGCGTCGGCCAACACAACTATACAGACCCTGATCCCCGACGAATACCGCGGGCGCATCATGGCGCTGTACTCCATGACCGTGGTCGGCCTGGGACCGTTCGGCAGCCTGGCGGCCGGCGCTCTGGCCGGACACTTCGGCGCCCGCGCCACCGTGGGCGCCGGCGGCGTACTGGCGCTCGCTTCATCGCTCGTCTTCGCCTGGTATTTAAGGAGAGATCCGATTGCGGCTTAAACCTGCATTGTTCCTGATCCTGCTGGGCGCGGCTGCACCCTGGGCTGCACCTTGGGCGGCCCAGGGTGCAGCCCAGCCCGGCGATGCCGCCAAACTCTGCGCCCAGATCCCGCCGCTCGCCGAACAACTTACCAAAATTTCGGGGATGCCCTTGCGCCACGCCGTGCCCTGCGACTTCATCACCAAGGAGAAGATCAAGGCGTTCCTCGACAAGCGCGTCAAGGAAGTCGCCAAACCCGAGGATCTGCGCGCCGAGGAACTCACGCTCAAGAAATTCGGCCTGGTGCCGCTGGATTTCGACCTCGCCAAGAACACCATCGACCTGCTGGCCGAGCAGGCCGCCGCCTTCTACGACTACGACAAAAAGAAGCTGTTCGTCACCGACACCACCGCCTCGGAAACCCAGGAGCCCGTGCTTTCCCACGAGGTGGCCCACGCCATCGCCGATCAGAACTACAATCTCTCCAAGTTTATCAAGGCGGGCCGCAACAGCGACGACGGCACCACCGCGCGCCTCGCCGTCATGGAAGGCCAGGCCACCTGGCTCATGAGCGAACTGCTGGCGCGCAAGATGGGGCAATCGCTCAAAAATTCGCCGTCGTTGCTAGCCACGATGAGCGGCGCCGCCGATAACGCGGAGGGGCAGTTCCCGATCTTCGACAACGCGCCGCTCTACCTGCGCCAGACCCTCGTCTTCCCCTACACCAAGGGCATGCTCTTCCAGCATGCGGTTTTCGAGCGCGACGGCCAGAAGGGATTCGGCGAGGTCTTCCGCAAGCCCCCCGTCTCCACCCAACAAATCCTCCATCCCCAGAAATACTTCAGCGGCGTCATACCTACCCAGCCGGACCTTCCGCAACCCCACCTTCCGAAGGGCTACAAGAGCCTGGTGGGCGGATCGCTTGGCGAACTGGAGCACGCCATCATGCTGGAACAATATTCCGGCAAGCATCGCGCCGCCGATCTCGCGCCGCACTGGCGCGGCTGCGCCTTCGACCTGGAAGAGAACAAGAAAGCCGGCCGCGTCGTGCTGCTCTATGCGGTGGAGTGGGATAGCGAAGATGCCGCCCGCCAGTATTTCGCCGCCTATCGCGCGCAGCTCGCCAAGAAATGGAAACATATGACCGTCGCCACCCAGACTGCCGACGCTGTCACCGGCGCCGGCGACGATGGCCGCTTTGAGCTTCGCCGTAAGGGCGCCACGGTCACCAGCATGGAAGGCTTGCCCGCTGCGCTAGACTGAGGCTATGCGTTCCTTTCGGGTGATCGCGGCTCTGACTCTGCTGGCCTTGGCGATGGCGCCCGCGCGCGCTGCCCAACTGCCGCGTCCCTCGCCGGATTTCGCCATCAATCTCGGCAAGGGTAAGCAAGTCCGCATCAGCCAGTACAAAGGCAAGGCCGTCGTGGTTGCCTTTATACTGACATACTGTTCCCATTGTCAGATGGCGATAGGCGTTCTCTCCAAGTTGCAGAAAGAGTACGGCCCGCGCGGCCTGCAAGTGCTGGCCTCCGCCACCGAGGACATGGCCGCCGCCGCCCTCCCCGGCTTCTTGCGCCAGTTCAATCCGCCGTTCCCGGTGGGCATTAACACCACCGCCGAATTCGTCACCTACACGCAGCATCCCACCATGCTCCAGTTGTACATGCCCGGGCTGGTCTTCATCGATCGCACCGGTCTAATTCAGGCGCAATACGAGGGGAGCGACGCGTTTCTGGAGGAAACCAGCGTGGAGAAAAACATCCGCGCCAAAGTGGAAGAGATGCTGAAGGCGCCCGCCGCGCCGAAGAAGACGGCTGCGAAAAAGGCCACGGCGAAGAAGGGCGGCTAAGTACACGGCAGATCGGTTGACGATGGGACGAGAGGCGCTGCCCCGTTCGGTGTCAGCCCTTAACCAGGAAGCTGGAAAGCGTGCTACGGCACCATGACGGAAATCATATCGTATACAACCCTTCCAGCCAGAGTTCGTAACGGACCATCTGCCGCATGTCATCATTCAGCCCCAGGGACGGGTGTTCAACCAAGGGAGCGCGACGCGGCCATCCCGGACAACTAGCGCGAGGTATCACATACGGGGCGTCCGGAACCACCTCCGCCATGCCAGGTAGGCAGCCGCAACAATCACGATGGCGACGGTGCAGCCGACGAAGTAGTGGTGAATATTCGCCTGCACCGTCTGCCATCGCTCACCGAGCAGGTAGCCGAGCCCGATGAAGGTGCCCGCCCAGAGCGCGGCGCCGCTATAAGCGAAGAGCGCGAACGTGGGATACTCCAGCTCGCTCATGCCCGCGGCATACGCCGTGAAATGGCGCACGCCGGGGATGAAATATCCGATGGTGAGGCTCCAGTGGCCGGCGCGCCGGAACCAGGCGTGCGCCTTCTCCACGTGCTCTTGGGTGATCCGCAGATACCTGCCGTAGCGGTGAATTAAGGCGATCCCGAAGTAGCGTCCCAGGACATAGCTCAGGGTGACGCCGCATATGCTGCCGGTGAACGCGCTGAGGAACGCCAGGGGCAGCGAGAGATGTCCGCGGAACACCAGGTAGCCGGTGAACGTCAGCAGGGTCTCGTCGGGAACCGGCAGGCCGACGATGCCCAGTACCAGCAGGGAGAAAATCGCCAGGTATCCGTACTGTGCGATCCAGGCGAGTACGTGTTGCTCCATTTACACCATGAGGCCGGTAATTTCGACGCGACTGGGCTCGCCCGAGATCACCACCAGGCCGCTTTCGGTGATGTGATAACCGCGCGCGCGGTCGGCCTCCAGGTCGTAGCCGATCAGGGCGTCTTCCGGCACCTTGACGTTCTTGTCCAGGATGGCGCCGCGAACCTTGGCGCGCCGGGCAATGTCGCAG
>JANYJN010000803.1 GCA_025358475.1 Candidatus Solibacter sp. | reverse complement strand
TGTGCCGCGACAACAAGCTGCCGATTATCGTTTTCAATCTGAACACGATAGGCAATATAATGCGTATGGCGATGGGTGAGCGTATCGGTAGCATAATAAAGTAGTTACGCTGACAGTTGATTGTCCGCGTACAATGGGTGTACAGTCGAAAAATGCTGACCCTCTACGCGCGCCACCTGAAGGCCTGCGAAACAGAGCTGAAACGTCGCGGTATGAGCCCCTCCGCGCGACGTTCCTGGCGCCGGTGCGGATGCCCCATCTGGATCATGGGGAATGACCCCCGGGGTGAGTTCCACCGGCGATCACTCGACACGAACAACTGGCAGACCGCGGAGGCCGCGCGGCGAAAGGTAGAGGATGGTGAGCAGCCGCGCATCGAGATTGCTGCCGCCCTCGATGGTTGGCAGGCTGCACTGCGCGCCGCCAAGAGGATGGAACGCACCGTCCAGCATGTCCACGGAGCCATGGCCCGTAGCCTGAGCGAGTGGTGTGCGCTGAACGGCTACGTGCATCTGGACGCTCTCACCACCGGCGTGCTGGATGAATGGGTCGGAACGTGGAAGTACAAGAGCACCACCCACCGGTCCCGTATCGACCTGTGCCGCTCATTCTTCCGGTTCGCCATCAACCGGAAGTGGACCAGCGACAATCCGGCCAAAGGCCTGATCAAGCCGGCCAACACGCAGGAGCCTACCTTGCCGTTCACGGTGGAGGAAGAAGCCAGCCTGTTTGGGGCCGCGGAGCGCTTCGGCGAGCGGCCCCACTTCGAGGGCCTATGGGCCACGCACCCGGAGACGGCGCGCGCGCTCCTACTCGTCATGCGTTGGACCGGACTACGGGCCAGCGATGCAGTCCAGTTTGAGCCGCGGGCAATAACGACGCAAACCGTGGACGGTCAACTCATCCCGGCCTACGCGACGTATCAAACCAAAACCAAAGAGTGGGTGTACTGCCCGATCAAACCAGATGTGGCCGTCATCATCAGCGAGGCCCCTCGCCTATGCGAGGCCAGCGCCTTCCTACCACCCGCCGAGTGGGGCATGAAGACCGACGGCAGGTCGGTGTCGAACGGGTTCTACAGCTCGTATCTGGGACCGCTGGGTGTACTGGCTGGTGTCACCGGGGTGAGAGCGCATCGGTTCAGAGATACCTTCGCGGTACGGCTACTCGAAGCCGGCAAGCCGCTGGAGATCGTGCAGGCTCTACTGGGCCACGCCAGCATCAAAACAACCCAGGAGCATTACGCGCCGTGGGTTCGGTCGCGGCAGGAGATGCTCATACGAGAGGTCGTATCGATGTGGCGTTAGGCGGCACGATTGGTCATCCGCCGGTACACGCGGTCGAGAACTGACTGCGGGATGCGGAGGGTGGTGTAGGCCCTCTTCTTGTACGTGCTCTTCTCATTGCCGAACCTCAGGACGCCGGGTTCCTCGCGGAACATCCGCCGCACGCTGTTCGGGTCCAGGCTCCAGAATTGCGCCACCTCCTCGGGGGTGAAGTGCGGTTCATTCGCCGCCGCCGCTACCGTGTGTTTCTCCATCGAGACTCCCGGGTGCGGAGTCTCAATGAACTCCACTAAGGCCTATTCGGAGATCCCGCTGGGGATTTCCAGTTTGCTAGTTTGGCGTGGCTTTGGGACTTGCTGCCGCGCCCCGGGGAAGACAACGTCCTCCAAATGCCGGCGAAAAATGTGATCGATAAGTGACTTGTTTTCAGCGGGATACGGGAGGACTGGAAATCTCCGAGCAAACCCCCGAAGAGGTATAAGAAGGCGGCATCACGCCGTCTCACATTGCGTCTCCTGAGCCGGGCCAGCGCGAACTGGTCCGGCACCCTTCGCGGGGTGGAGACGGCAAGCATAAAGGAGACACAGGTGGTAATAACCGAATCGATCTGCTCGAAGCGCCACAAGCACAACATGACTCTCCCGCCGCGGGAGGCCGTCATCTACGCGATGAGTGTACGGTGGCCCGGTGAGCTACTCACCCTCGGCAAACTCGCCTCTGTGAGTCAACAGTCCCGGATCGACGCCTACGAGGTCCTGCAACAGCTCTACGCGGAGATCCCCGAGGTCCATCGGCAGTATTCGACGACCGGCAAACCGGTCTACCAATGGCTCCAACGGATGGTGCAGTAATGGCGCTGAAACTCCGCAAGGCCAACAGCGTCCAGGACGGGCACTCCCGGGGAGAAGAGGAAGTCTACTACACCATGTTCAACCGCTGCGACGGTGTGCTGAACGAGGATGGGTCGAAGACGATCCGGATCGGATGGAACTACCTGGGAGCCGCCTGCTCACCTAAGATGGACGCGGCAAACGCGAAGACCAACTGCCTCGCGATACAGAAGAAGCTGGCCGTCGAGAAGATCGGGGAGCACAACTCGATCCGGCGCCTCGGGACAATTTACAAGGTGTACAGCTACCAGCAGGTATTGGAGCGCCGCCGCGCCGCCGGGATGACCCACTTCACCAACAACCGGGGGCGGGTTGAACTGGTCAACCCTAATTGTGTTGCATTCGGCGACACCTGTGGGCAATCTGCCCCCGGGGGCAATCTGCCCACTGTGGGCAATCTGCCTATAGCCCCTGTGGGCAGTCTGCCCATAGCCCCCTGTGGGCAATCTGCCCACCCCTATAAGAAGGAAGAATCAAAAGAAGGGAACGCCGGAGCGGGAGTGCCCGTATCGAGTGAGCCGGTATCCGAGATCCCTCTGAGCACCCAGGATGTGGCGGCCTCGATAGAGCCGTCCACAGGCAACTCGATTAACGAACCGGCGGCTGCCAAGACTCCTCAGGAAGAGTCCGCTCCTCCTACCAGCAAAACACCGTCGGTAGACATGGGCCTGGTAGTGGTCACCAATACCAGCGAAGATCACGCTCCGGGGTCCGCTTACGCGACCCCTGCGATAAAGGGGGAACCCACGGTGAGTAGCACCCTGCTGGTAGGCACCGCGGTCCCTATGGAGACGGATCGGGAGGCCACCCCCAAGGTGGCCGTCCCCGAGGTCCAGAAGGCACCGTCGGTAGCCGTAGAGATCGCGCCTGAGGACTACGCCTACGGCGACCCGTCCCTGGATGACACGGCCCCGGCCACGCCCTTTCCGTACGATGACGCCCCCGCGGTATCCAACGACGACATCTCCGACAATCCGTTCATCGGCGGTGGCCGTGAGCCGGACGCGCAGATAGCCCCACATCCCGCCGCAACCCTCGGGGAGCCGGAGACCCAAGCACTCGCGCCCGTCATGCCAGCGGAGTGCGTAACCGTCGCGCAGAAAGTGGCCTGGCTCATCGAACACGGCCAAGACCGGCCCGGACTGATAGCCGATGCCATAGGGCGCGCCCCAGTGGAAGTAGCGCAGGCAATCCGCACGATGCTGGCGCAGCGCAAGCTGACCGAACGCACGGAGCGGGGCATGACCCGGTACGATGTCGTAGAGGGGAAGGCAGCATGAGGCCTCAGCCTCGGGTCGTCCCGCTGACGAAGATAGCCGGGTACCTCCGCTCCGACGTCACCAGGGTCGCCACAGCCCTCGCGCATCTCGCGGTAGAGC
>JANYJN010000340.1 GCA_025358475.1 Candidatus Solibacter sp. | reverse complement strand
GCAGACGGGCAGCATCCCCCAGCGGAACAAGAACTTCGCGCCGCGTGTCAACCTTTCGTACTCGCTGGACGACCGCACCGTGATTCGCGCGGGCTACGGCATTTTCTACGCACGTATGCACGGCAACCTGATGGACTCGCTGTTCCTCGGCAACGGCAGGTATCAGACCGCCCTCGGCGCCGGCCCATCGGTGGTCGGGGCGCCGTTGTTCCCCAACGTCCTGAGCAGCGCCGACGGTTTTCTCGCCGGAACGGTTGCGCTTACGTTCGCCGACCCGAAGGGTTTTCGGAATCCGTACTCGCAGCAAGGAACGCTCGCCATCGAGCACCAGTTTGCGCGCGATCTGGCGGTGACCGCCAGCTACATCTGGAGCCGCGGAATCGCCATCTTCACGCAGCGCGATCTGAACCTCGGCCCCGCTCTTGGCCCCTATACCTACACCATTCAGGACGCTGCCGGAAACAATGTGAGTTCCTACACGACACCCGTCTTCGATTACAACTATCGCCCGGACAAGCGCTACGGAAAGATCCTCCAGGTTGAGAACGGGGGCCAGTCATGGTACAACGCCCTCGCCATCCAGGTGGTGAAACGCATGTCGCATGGCTTGAGCGCCCAGGTGAATTACACCTGGTCCCACGCCATCGACGATTCCAACCAGCAGGGCGCCAGCAACAACATTTCCAGCACTTTCAACAACGCCACCTTCAACGGCAACTATGCGTTGGACAAAGGTTCCTCGACGCTCGATCAGCGGCACCGCGCTTCCATTAACTGGTTGTGGAGGCCCACCTTCACCAGCAGCACTTCCGCCTTTTCCAGGTTCTTTGTAAATGGCTGGGAACTCTCTTCCATTACGACTCTGGCCAGCGCCCATCCGGTGAGCGCCACCATGAACGGCGCCAGCACCTCGTTGAACGGCGTGTTCCCGCTCGTCACCCTCGCCTACAGCACGCTCAACGGATCCGGCGGCTGGAACCGCGTCCCCTTCCTTCCGGTGGGCACGCTCAACGTCGACCAAACCTACAACGTGGATGCGCGCCTGACGCGCAGCCTACCCATCAGTGAGCGCGTCAAGGCGACTCTCCTCTTTGAAGCCTTCAACGCCTTCAACACGATTCACAATACCAGCATCCAGCAAACCGCCTACAGCGTAAGCTCGGGCGGCATCCTCAAGCCCCAGCTTTCCAACGGCGTATCGATCCTGGGCAACGGCAGCGCTTCGCAGGGCTTCCCGGACGGCACCAATGCGCGCCGTATGCAGGTGGGCCTCCGCTTCGTGTTCTAAGTATCCGCGGGCAGGCCTCCTGGCCGGTCCCCCTTCTAATTCCAGGGGCAGTCGCGCAAGCGGCTGCCCCTTTTCCTTGCATGGGCCTCAATCGCGCGCGTTCGCGGCTTCCGCCTTGTCCCCTGGTACGCGAACATGAAAGCGGCACGCGCAGCACCGGCAGTGCCGCGGAATTCTCCCGAACACCCGCATCGCCGCGTCGTACCAGCCGCGTGGCATGGAAGGCACGATGTCCTTCCCGAAACAGCGCGGGCAGCGTACTTCGCCGGGCACGAATTGAATTGGTTTATCGACGAGCACCAGTCGGAAGTGTAGCAAAATGAACAGCACCACCGCTCAGGCGTGCTCTGGGGTGCACACGGTGTTAGCCTATCCTCTGTGCGCAGCTTCTTTCTCTTCCTATCCCGTCTGAAATGGTTGCGTCGATGGATGGAAACCTCTTCGGTGGCGCGGCGGCTCTCCACCCGGTTCGTGGCTGGCGAAACCCTCGATGATGCCCTGGCCGTGGCCCGCAAGCTCAACGCCGAGGGCATTACCGTGACCCTGGACCACCTGGGCGAAAGCGTTTCCACCCTGGACGAAGCCGCCGAAGCCCGCGACGTTTACCTGCGGACCCTCGACGCCATCCACCTCAAGGCCATCCAGGGCAACGTCTCGCTCAAGCTCACGCAGTTCGGCCTTGATCTTTCCGGCGAGCAATGCCTGGCCAACGTGGATCGACTGGTCCGCCGCGCCGCCGAGATCGGCAGCTTCGTCCGCGTCGATATGGAATCGAGCGCCTATACCGATCGCACGCTGGATCTGGTGCATACGCTGCACGGGCGCCACGGCGCGGTCGGCGTGGTGATTCAGAGCTACCTTCACCGCAGCCAGGCCGACATCGAAAAATTGTGCGGCGCCAGAATCCGCGTCCGCCTGTGCAAAGGCGCTTACCTGGAACCCGCCGCCGTCGCCTTCCCACGCAAGAGCGATGTGGACAAGAGTTACCTCGACCTCAGCCGCTATCTTCTGGAGAACGGAGTTTATCCCGCGGTTGCCACCCACGACGAAGCCGTTATCCGCCAGACCTGCCGGTTCGTCGCCGACCAACAGATTCCCCTGGACAGCTTCGAATTCCAGATGCTCTACGGCATCCGCCGCGACGTGCAGCGGCGCCTGGTGGCCGAGGGTTACCGCGTGCGCCTGTACGTCCCCTTCGGCAAGGCGTGGTACCCCTACTATATGCGCCGGCTCGCCGAACGCCCGGCCAATGTGTTTTTCATGTTGCGAAACATCTTCCGGCGATAGGAATCCCCCGCTTGCGCGCCGCGGCGCGTTGGGCCGAAACTAAAGAGGGAGGGAGAGAGTCCAACGGATATGCGCTACTGGGCATGGTTCGTGGTCAAACTGGCTGTTGCCGCAGCGGGCTGGCGCGGCATGCTGAAGCTGGTTTCCCGTGTGTTCCCGCCGGAGAAGGACTTGCTTGCCCCGCTCGGCAAGGGCGTTTCCTTCCTATTGTGCGATCTCGTACTCCTGCTCTGTTTCCTACTCTTCGCGGGCGCGCTTTATCTCATTGTGTGGGACCAGCGCTACCGCTGCCGCGTCTGCCTGCGGCGCCTGCGCATGCCGGTTGCGAGGGGGTCCTGGAGCCGCATCCTGCTGTTCGGGCGCCCACAGATCGAATACATATGCCCTTACGGCCACGGTACCCTGCGCGAGGACGACCTTCACATCTCGGGCCTCTCCGCCGCCGAGTGGACCCCGAACTCCGGCGACATGTGGGCCGAACTGTGCGCCCCTGGTAAGGACTCCGACCGCGCATGAACCCCGTTCCCCGATGGCGTATCGCCGCAGCCGTGTTGGTGCTGGCCGCGCTGCTAGGTTTCGGCGTCATGTTAGCCCCGATTTACGTCGATAACCTCAAGCTACAGACTTCCGTGGAAGAAATTACACGTCGTGTGGACAGCCAGAAGCGAACGGATGAAACCCTCCGCCAAGACGTGTTAAATAAGGCGCGCGAACTGAATCTTCCTGTCAAGGCAGATAACGTGCACATCACTCGCTCGCCCGAGGGCCTGAGAATCGATGTCCGCTATTTTGTCCGTGTCACCGTGCCCGGCTACACCGTCGACCTGCACTTCTACCCGGGCGCCGGCAGCCGGTAGGGTGCTAAAAGTGGGGCGGCCCCCCCGTCCGCGCGGGACACCCCCGTCCCGCTGCCGGAACACAAGGAGCCAGCAACCTGCAGGGTGCGATTAGGCCGACGGGGTAGCGGCTAAAAGTGGGGCGGCCCCCCCGTCCGCGCGGGACACCCCGTCCCGCTGCCGGAACAACGGAGTCAGCATCTTCCAGGGTGCCAGCAGGCCGACGGGTGCGTCGGCCGCGGATCTGGGGTCCGCCCCACCCTAGCCAGCATGAGAGAATTACTAGTAGTGGCAAAATCCGACGACAAATCCGCCCGGCAAAAGATGAAGCTGCGCATCCCGCGCGGCAGTGGCCTTACGCGCCTGATTCTGAGCCCGGCCGGGCGCATCTTCATCATTGTGTTCTCACTATTCGTCATCGCCGGCCTGGGAACCTTCACCTTTTTCTACGCCCGATACGCCCACGTAATTGACGAGAAGCTGCGCGCCGGCGTATTTGCCAACTCAGCGAAAATCTTTGCCGCCCCCGAATCGGTTTCGGTGGGCGACACGATGTCTCCCAGCGTCATCGCCACCGACCTGCGGCGCTCCGGCTACACCGAGTCACCCAGCAACCCGGTGGGCTACTACAAGATTCACTCGAATTACATCGAGATATTCCCCCAATCCGATTCTTACTTCGACCAGGAACCCGGCCTCATCCGCTTCGCCAACGGCAGGATCTCCCAGATTGTCTCCCTGCAGGACAATACCGCCCGCAATCAGTACCAACTGGAGCCGCAACTCATCCAGGCGATTTCCGGGGCGGCGCGCGAAAAGCGGCGCATGGTGAAGTTCCACGACATCCCCAAGGTCCTGGTGGATGCCGTCACTTCGATTGAAGATAAGCGCTTCTTCCAGCACTCCGGCTTCGACCCCATCCGCATCCTGAAAGCGGTCTACGTCGATGTCAAGGAGGGCCGCAAGGATCAGGGCGCCTCCACGCTCAGCATGCAAACGGCGCGCATGTTCTTTCTCACCCAGGACAAGAGTTGGAAACGCAAGGCGGCCGAAGTCATCATCACCCTCCAACTGGAACAAAAGCTTACCAAACAGGATATCTTCGAATATTACGCCAACCAGGTGGATCTGGGCTGGCGCGGCACCTTCCACACCGTGGGCCTGGCGCAGGCCTCCGAAGCTTACCTCGGTAAGGAACTCAACAGCATCAACCTCCCCGAAGCCGCCGAAATCGCCGGCATGATCCAGCGTCCGGGCTACTTCGATCCGTTCCGCCACCCAGACCGCCTGCGCGACCGCCGCAACATCGTCCTGCTGCTGATGCGGCAGAACAACGTGATCGGCGACCGCGACTACGCGCTCGCCGTCGAGGCTCCGCTCACCGTGACCAAGACGGGATCCACCAGCGTGGAAGCACCCTATTTCGTCGACATGGTGAACGACAAGCTGCAGAACATGTTCCAGGACGCCGATTTTCAGTCCAACGCGTTCCGCGTCTACACGACGGTGGATATGCGGCTGCAGCGTGCCGCGGTGGAGGCGGTCCGCCTGGGCATGATTGGTATCGACGATCAGATCAGGAAGCAGCGCCGTTTCAAGGGAAAGACGCCTCCCACGCCGCAGGTCGCGCTGGTGGCCATCGATCCCCATACCGGCGAAGTGAAGGCGCTGGTGGGGGGGCGCAACTACGGGCTGAGCCAGCTCAATCACTCGCTGGCCAAGCGGCAGCCCGGGTCCATCTTCAAACCGTTCGTCTACGCCACCGCCCTGGATACCGCCGTCTCCGGTGCCACCAGCGTGTTCACCGCGTCCAGCACCGTGGTGGACGAGGCCACCACCTTCTATTTCGATAACCAGACCTACACTCCCGGCAATTTCGAGAAAAAATTCTCCGGCACGGTGACCTTGCGCGAGGCTCTAGCCCATTCGCTCAATGTCGCCACCGTGAAGGTCGCGCAGATGGTGGGCTTCGGTGCGGTGGTCGATATGGCCAACCGCGCCGGCATGAACTACAAGATTCATCCGACGCCATCGGTGGCTCTGGGCGCCTACGAAATCACGCCCCTGGAAGCGGTGGGCGCGTACACCATCTTCGCCAACCACGGCGACTACCTGAAGCCCAGTTTCCTTTCCATGGTGCGCGCGCAGGACGGCAAGGTAGTCTTCAAGAACAAAGTAGAGGAGAAGCAGGTGCTGGATCCGCGGGTGGCCTACCTCACCACCAGCCTGCTGGAAGAAGTGCTGCGCACTGGCACCGCGGCCGGGGTTCGCGCCCGCTACAAGCTCACCATGCCTGCCGCCGGGAAGACCGGCACCTCGCACGATGGCTGGTTCGCCGGTTACACAAGCGAACTTTTGTGCGTGGTATGGGTGGGCTTCGACGATAATAGCGAACTCAACCTGGAAGGCGCGCACTCCGCGGCGCCCATATGGGCCGAGTTCATGAAGCGCGCCCTGGAGACTCGCGAGTACCGCGATGCCAAACCGTTCGGCGCTCCCGCCGGCATCGTTTCGGTCATGATCGATCCGGAGTCGGGCATGCTGGCCGCTCCGAATTGTCCCAAGACGCGCACCGAAGTCTACATCGCGGGCACTGAGCCTGTCGGGATCTGCACCCTGCACGGGGGGCGCGACGGCATGACCACGGTATCCGGATGGGACACCAGTCCGCCACCCGCCATGGAGCCGCCCGCGCGCACAGCTCCCACGATTACGGGCTCGCAGGGCGATGGACAGGCTCCACCGGAAACGGCCGAGCGCCGCGCCGCGCGCCAAGCGGCCGGAACCACCGCCCCGCCGCCCGCGCCGATGGACCAACCCAAGAAACCGGAGAAGAAGGGGATTCTCCAGCGGTTATTGCGTGTGTTTAAATAGCAGCAAGGGGGCCATATGGTTAACCGACCTCGGTCCGTCACTCTGGCGGCGTGCTTAAGCGCCGCTCTCGGATTTACACAGACAGGCACAATCCCTCCCAACACCATGGTCGACGGCACACGCGCCGCCCAGGCGGAAGCGTCGAAAACAACTCTGTCCGCGGAGAGCCGCGGCGATATTTTCATGGCTCGCAAAATGTATCGGGAAGCCATCGAAGCCTTCAGTGAGGGTTCGCCGAAGGACCCCGTGCTGCGCAATAAACTCGGCATCGCTTATCATCAGGTCATGCAGTTCGATGCCGCCAGGAAATGCTACGAGCAGGCAGTCAAGCTGAAGCCCGACTACTCCGAAGCCATCAACAATCTGGGGACGGTGTACTACGCGGGCAAGAGTTACCGCCGGGCTATCTCGCAATATAAGAAAGCTATCAAAATCGCGCCGGAATCGGCATCCATCCACAGCAATCTCGGAACCGCCTACTATGCGCGCAACCAGCTCGCTTTGGCCAACGAGGAATACCGCATCGCGATGAAGCTGGATCCCGACGTCTTCGAGCGCCACTCCAGCTACGGCGTGTTGCTGCAGGAGCGCAGCGTGATGGATCGCGCCAAGTTCCACTACATGATGGCCGCCATCTACGCGCAGGATGGACGCAACGATCTCGCCCTGCAGTACTTGCGCAAGGCCCTCGAAGAGGGCTATAAGGAGCGCAAGAAGCTGCCCGACGATCCGGCCTTCGCGGCGCTGCGCGAGCTGCCCGAATTCAAGGAACTGCTCGCCCTGGAGCCGCGTGTTCTCTAGCGTAGGACAGGCCTCCGGGCCTGTCCCCGCCGGTGCGCGAGCCGCCGTTCTGCTTGCAATACTGTTGACCAGTTGCAGCCGCCAGCCCGCCGGGACGCCGGTGGAGCGCCTGGCCGTCCTTCGCCTGGAGAACCTGAGCGGCGACGCCTCCCTCGGTTGGGTGGGCCGCGCCTTGAGCGAGATCGTCGCTGGCGAGCTGGAGGGCGCCGGCCAGCCGCGGGTGATCTCTTCCGCCGGCATCCATGCGCTCGACCGCGTGCTGGGCGTACGCCCGATATCGGCGCCCGGCATCTCGGCGGAAAGCAGCCAGGCCCTGGCCGCGGGCGCCACACTCCTCGCCTACGGCGACTATACGGTGCGCAACGGCAAGCTCGAAGTGCGGCTGACCATCGAAGACGCGCGCACTTTCCACACGACCCAGGTGATCGGCGTGTCCTCTCCGGCCGGCGACGTGCTCGGATCTGGCACCGCGCTCGCCCGCCGGATCTCCGGCAAAACCGTTGCCTACGGCACGCGCAATCCCCAGGCGCTGGAAGCGTACATGAGGGCGCTAGAGAGCAGCGACGCCACCGTCATGGAGGTTGGCCTGGGCGTGGCCATCGCGGCCGACCCGGATTTCGTCTCGCCATACCGGCTGCTGGCACAGATCAAAGCGCAGCGCCAGGACCGCGCCGGCGCCGCCGCCACTCTGGACCAAGCCCTGGCCCGCGGCAATACCATCCCCGAACTGGAGCGCGCCCGCCTGGAACTGGAATCCGCCGAATTGACCGGCAATACCGACGCGCGGCAGAGCGCCCTCTTCAAGCTGGTCAAGCTCGATACCGGCGATTCCAGCGCCTGGCGCACGCTGGGCGATTCGCTGATGACTCGCCACCAGTTCCGGCAGGCGCAGCAAGCCTATCGGAAAGCGTCGGATCTGGAGCCGGAAGACGTCGCACTGCTCAACTCCATCGGATACGCGGCCGGCCAGGCCGGGGATCTGGATGCCGCCACCAGCGCCCTCCGCCGCTACTCCGCCCTGCGCCCCAAAGAGGCCAACCCGCTCGATTCCATGGGCGATGTCCACCTGGCCGCCGGCCGCCTCGCCGACGCTGAGAACTTCTACCTCCAGGCAGATAAGAAGGACCCCCACTTCCAAAATGATGGCGCGCTCCTCAAGGCCGCGCTGGCCCACTTGTTGACTGGCGACGCCGCCGGCGCGAACCTCCTCGCCGAACGATATCTGGCCGCGCGCCTGGATGCCAAGGACCCCATTGTGGATTACCGCCGCGCCCAGTGGACCTGGATCAGCGGCCGCCGCAAAGCTGCCGCGCAACAAATGGGAGCCTTCGCGCTGGCCAATGAATCCGGCCCGCTGCGCGATATCGCGTCGCGCGCCTACGCAGAGCTCGCCATCTGGAGCCTGCAATCCAGCGATCGCGAGGGCGCGGCCGGTCTGGCGCAGAAAGCGCTCTCCATCGCCGGCCCAGCATCCGCCGGCAACGCCCTGGTCGCCAAATTCCTGGCTTCGGCACCCGCTAGTCCCTCGGAATTGGCGGTCCGCGCCGAACAGCAGTTCCCCGGCCCGGCGCAGAGCGGCATCAAGAACTTTTCCCTGGCCTACGCCCTGCTGATCAACCAGCAGTTCCAGCCCGCCGGGCTGTTGCTCCGCCAGATGTGGGAAGGCGGCATCCCTAACGTCGACGAAGGCCTCCCCGTGATGCTGGCCTGGTGCGATCTGGAGACCGGCCACCTGAAAGAGGCGGCGCCGCTGCTGGCTTCGAACCCGATTCCTTCCGTCAACGGATTGACCCCGTACACCGGCTTCTACATCCCGCGCCTGTTGTACCTGCGCGGAGTGCTGGCCGAAAAGGAAGGCCGCGCGGCCGATGCGCGCGCGTACTATGACAAATTTCTAGCGCTCTCCGGCCCCGATCCATTGCTCTGGGACGAAGAGAAAAAGGTCCGGCAATAGATGAAAAAAGCGTATACGAAGGACGGCCGCCTCGCCCGTCTGATGAAGATTTGTCTGGCGCTGCCCGAAGCCATCCAGGAGTCCGCCGGCCGCCATGCCACCTTCCTGGTCAGGAAGGACACGTTCGCCTATTACTTGAATGACCATCATGGCGATGGCATTATCTCCGTGTGCTGTAAGGTGCCGCCCGGCGATAACGAAGCGCTGGTGGCCGCCCACCCGGAAAAATTCTATATGCCGGCCTACATCGGGCCGCAAGGTTGGGTGGCGCTGCGCCTGGATGTCAGCGGGCTGGACTGGGACGAGGTGGCGGAACTGGTGGTGGGCAGTTACAAGCTGGTCGCCCCCAAGCGTCTCGCCCTGCTCGCCAATTCCGATCGGGCCAAGGATGCCGTGGCCAGCACCGGCGTGCGCACCGGCCCGCGCCCGCGTACCGGCCCACCAGCCAGAAAAAACGAGCCTCGCCGGATGCGGTCCGGGCCTGTCAAGAAGTAAGCGAACGGCGCGCTTGCGACCGCGCAAAAAGTGCTCGATGGTGCGGTTGTCAACCGGCGCGCCAGGCGGATTGCCGACCCAATGCCACTCGTTTTTCTCCGGCGGTGGGCACGTGCAGAACTGGTGGGGCGGACCCCCCTCCACCCCGCACTCCTGTGACTCATCTGCCCGCGCCTTCCGTGAGCATACCACCGCCGGAAAACCTCCGCCCACGCCTACCCGAGCACCGCGAAATCCCGCGCGTCCCTGCTCCATTCCCCAGCCCGCCGCAGAGTCGCCATCACGCTCTCCGGGTCCCCCGCCACGCTCCACATCGCGCGGTGCTTCTCATCCATGAACCGCTCGGCCACGCAGCGGTTCAACAACTCGATGCACGGATCGAAAAAGCCATTTACGTTCACCAGCACCACCGGACCGAAGTAGAGCCCCAGCCGCTTCCACGTGATCGCTTCAAATAGCTCCTCCAGCGTGCCGCACCCGCCAGGCAGCGCGATCGCCGCCCCGGATAGCTCCAGCATCACCCGCTTCCGCTCATGCATATCCTCCACAATGCGCAGTTCGCTCAGCGCGCGATGCCCCCATTCCAGGTCGTCCATGAATCGCGGCAGCACCCCGATCACCTTCCCGCCCGCCTCCAGCGCAGCCCCCGCCAGGCGCCCCATCGACCCTAGCCGGCTCCCTCCGTATACAATCGTGATCCCGTTCTCCGCCAGAATCCTTCCCAGGCGCGCCGCCGCATCCAGATAGATCTCCGGCGAACGGTTGCTCGAAGCGCAGTACACGCAAACCCTATCAATCATGAGTTTTCAGGATACCTGAGATCCGCGCCGGCCAAACGATTCGCCGCATGCCGGTCCTATGATAGACGCATGCACATCCTCATCGTTCAGGCGCGCGTCAAACCCGAGTTCATCGACGCCTTCAAGCAAGCCACCGCCATCAACGCACAGAACAGCGCCAACGAACCCGGCGTCGCCCGCTTCGATTTTCTCCAGCAGCAGGACGACCCCTCCAGATTCGTCCTCTATGAGGTCTATCGCGACCCCTCCGCCCCCGCCCAACACAAGCAGACTGCGCACTACATCGCCTGGGCGGAAGCCGTGAGCCACATGTTCCAGGAGCCCCGAACCCGCGCCATCTTCACCAACGTCTTCCCCGCCGGCGACGCCTGGTAGACGCCCGCATGTTCTTCAAGGAAGCCTTTCACTTCAGCATCTCCGCCCTGCGCGCCAACCCCATACGGAGCCTGCTCACCACACTCGCCATGGCGATTGGCACCGCCTCCGTGATTCTGGTGGTCACTATCTCCCTCATCGGCCGCGATTACATTCTGCGGGAGGTCGAGGGTATCGGCTCCAATCTGGTTTTTGCCTATTACACCGGGGCCGCCTCTTCCAGCCCTACTTCCGACACCGATTCCATTAAACTCTCCGACCTGGATGCCATCCGCCAGGAACTCGCCGGCGACATCCTGGCGGCCACCGGCGTAATGTCGGATGTCGATCGCATTCGGATCCACAACCGGGAACAGGACGTCAAAGTCAACAGCACCGACGCCGCCTACCCCTCCGTGCGCAACCTCGTCATCAGTTCAGGCCGGTTCTTCGATGAGAGCGATGTGGCTCTGCGCCAGAAGGTGGTGCTGCTCACCGATCACCTGGCGGAGTACATGTTCGGCAGCCGCGCCGCCGCCCTCCACCAGGTCATCCGCTTGCATGACCTGCGCTTCACCGTGATCGGCACCTTCCGCGAGAAGGTGGAGACCTACGGGCAGTCCGAAGTCCAGCGCGATACCCTCGTCATCCCCATCACCGTGCAGCGCTATTTCACGCCCGCCGAGCGCATCGACCCGCTCTATGTGCGCGCGCGTTCACCCGAACAGGTGGAGCGCGTCGCGCTGCGCGTGCAGCAGATCCTCCAGGCCCGCCACCGCCCGGGCGCCCGCTACAAGGTGGAGACCCTGACTGCCCTGGTGAAGGCGGCTCGCAATATCTCGCTGATCCTTTCCCTGGTCCTGTTTCTGGTGGCCGGCATCGCGCTGGGAATATCGGGCGTCGGTATTATGAATATCATGCTGGTCGCCGTCACCGAGCGGACCCATGAGATCGGTGTCCGCCTGGCCGTCGGAGCCACCCCCAGGGCGATCCTAGCCCAGTTCCTCACCGAGGCCGTCCTCGTGAGCCTGTCTGGCGGCATCGCCGGTACCCTGGCGGGCGTGGCCATTCCGGCGGCCGTCGGGTTGTTCGCCGGCATCCGCGTTCCCCTCTCGCCCGCGGCCATCTCGGTCGCCGTCGGAGTTTCCTGCGTCGTGGGCCTCATCTTCGGAACCGTCCCGGCCAACCGCGCCGCCCATTTGAGCCCCACCGAGGCCCTCCGCTACGAATAGAGACCCTCCTAACAGTCAGCCCATCCAGACTATTTCTTCCGCTCTTGCGCGCCCGGCGGCGGGGGCGGCGTCGCACGCTTCTTCACCCTGGCTCCGGCCTCAATCGCGGATAGTCTCAGGTAACCGGCGGCTGCACGCAGGCGCACGGGCTCATTGTCGTCCTGCAACAGCGGTTCCAGTTCTTTCTTCAAAGCAGGGTCGTTTCGCAGACTGATGGAATGCACCGCGGCGGCCCGAACGGACGAATCCTCGTCGGAGAGAGCATCCCTGACGGGGGAGGGCTGCACCAAGGCAATTCTGCTTAATAATGGTATCGAGCCTGGAGGAAGTCAATGGCATCATCCGTGATACGGTACACCAAGCGGTGTTCCTGGCTGACACGACGCGACCAGCAGCCTGCCAGCACGTATCTTAGAGGCTCGGGCTTTCCCAGCCCCTGGAATGGATCCCGCATCACTGCCTCGACCAGATCCAGCACTCTGATTGCGGTGCTGCGTTCGGTCTTGACCCAAAAACGAAGGTCCTCCCGGAACTCAGGTTGAAACGCCGCGCCCCGTTTAGGATCTCGCTTCACCTAAGATCTCTCGACGCAGTCCCGCGGCCGTTCCAGGCTTGGTCCGCCCCTGCTCCGCTCGTCGTAATGCCGATTGGAGACGCCGTGCGTTGCGTGGCGACCGTAACAGGTGTGCAGTTTCCAGCAGACCGGCCAGTTCGGAGGCAGGAAGAAGCGCTACGTCGCGCGCTCCCCGCCGCCGAACGATCACGGTTTCCTGCTGGTCCACCACCTGATCGAGAACGCTGGCCAGATTTTCACGGAGCCTGGTGTACGTGGTTTCACTCGGCATGAGGCGCCCAATTAATATTGTACAGCATTCCTGTACGGAAACGGAGATGAGGGGATTCGCTCAGACACCAAGTTTACCCGAGGCACCCGAATGTGCTCTCCCAAGTTCGTCTTCAAAGAATCGAAAAGGTCACCTCCACGATGCTGGCCGGCGGAGAATGAAGCCGGAAGGAGTGCGCACCT
>JANYJN010000696.1 GCA_025358475.1 Candidatus Solibacter sp. | reverse complement strand
TGCTGGCACGGTCGGCGTACTGGTCGGGGCAGTCCCCGTTGTACTATCTGACGGCCTGGACGGCGCTCGTCGCCGGCGGGCGTGCCGAATGGGTCCTGCGGCTTCCGTCCCTGGCCGCCCTGATGGTGGCGGCGTGGCTCTTCCACAGGCTGGCGGAGCGCCTGTTCGATGCCGAGACCGCCCGGCTGGCCGTGCTTTTCTTTGTCTGTTTCGAGCCGGTGGCCTTCGCCGCCTCCGATGCGCGCCCGTACGCGCTCGGTCTCGCCATGGTGATCGGTTCGGCTCTCATGCTGATCCGATGGCTGGACACGGGCCGGACGCGCGATGCGGCCGGCTACATCGTGTTCTCGGCGCTGGCCATCTACACCCACTACTTTTTCGCCCCGGTTCTGGCCGTGCCTGGCCTCTACGCCGCTTCCCGGATGCTCCGCGAGCGGCGGTCCGGCTTCTGGAAATTGCCGGCGGCCTGGACGGCGGTCGGGATTCTGCTGCTACCGCTGGTTCCGCAGCTTCACCGGTTCTACCAGAGCCGCGGCGTCCACTCGTTCGCCGGCACCCCGGCCCTCGCCAGTCTAATTGCGGCCCTGGTCCCGCCGCTGCTCACCGGCTCCGTCGCCATGGGCGTATTCCTGGCGTGGCTGATCGCCCCCCTAAAGGAAAAGCAGTACGCCGCGCGACGAGACAGCCTGCTGCTGGCCGCCGGGTGGGCGCTGGCGCCGCCGGTGATCCTGTTCGCTATCTCGGTTTTTTCGCCCGCCAAGCTGTTCATCCCCCGGTACTACATTGGCTACGCACCTGGGCTGTGCATGGTGGCCGGCTGTGTGGTCCGCGCGGTTGTGGATCGTCGCGGCCAGCGTCTAGTGGCGACGGTGCTGGTGGTGTCCGGCATCATGACCTTCGGTTCCGTGGATCACGCCAACGAGGACTGGTCCGGCGCCATGCGGAAGATTCGTTCCGTGGATCGCGATGGCAGCCTGCCCGTACTGGCCGCCAGCGGTTTTGTCGAGGCCACCGATCCCCAGGAGCTCGACGCCCCCATGGCGCGCGAAGTGCTCTTCGCACCGCTAACGATGTATCCCCCCGGTGGATACCTGGTGCGGCTGCCTTACGTCCTGAATGAGGAATCGGCGAAGTACGTGGAACGTATCCTCCCAGCGCTCGAAAACCAGCGCCGGTTTGTTCTGGTCGGCCAGTATCGGGGATCCACGTTCGAACCGTGGCTCCGCGGCAGGCTGGCGCCCCAAGGCTTCCGCTCGGAGAGCCTCGGAGACTTCGGGAGCGTGGGCGTGTTCCTCTTCACCCGGCCTTGACTGTCCGGTTCACCAGAGCGAATTCAGGGGCGGCCAAGACTGTCTGTCCATCCCGCGGGAACGCCGGAACGGCCGGCCATCGAAAGTTGGAGAAGGCCGGCCATGCCGTCTCCTGCCCACGATTCCTGCGTCGGCGCTAAGTCTTGATGTCCACCAGAGCCTGGGGCGCGATGCCGTCCAACACCGCGGCGGCATCGGCGGCGGTGAAGGTTTCCACCTTGGAGGAAATGTTCATGGAACAGAATTTCGGCCCGCACATGGAGCAGAAATGCGCGTCCTTGAAACCGTCCTCGGGAAGCGTTTCATCGTGCATGCTGCGCGCCGTCTCGGGGTCCAATGAGAGGGCAAACTGTTCCTTCCAGTCGAAACGGTAGCGGGCGCGGGAGAGCGCGTCGTCGCGGTCGCGCACGCCGGGGCGGTGGCGCGCGATATCGGCGGCGTGCGCGGCGATCCTGTAGGCGATGATGCCCGCCTTCACGTCGTCGCGGTTGGGCAGTCCCAGATGCTCCTTGGGCGTCACATAGCAGAGCATGGACGCGCCATACCAGCCGATCATGGCGGCGCCGATGGCGCTCGTGATGTGATCGTAGCCGGGCGCGAAATCGGTGACCAGCGGACCCAGGGTATAGAAAGGCGCCTCGTAGCACATTTCCTTTTCCTTGGTGACCTGCATCTCTATCTGGTCCATGGGAATATGCCCCGGACCTTCGATCATCGTCTGGACGTCGTACTTCCAGGCGATTTGCGTCAGTTCGCCCAGGGTCTTCAGCTCCGCGAACTGCGCCGCGTCGCTGGCATCGGCGATGCTGCCGGGGCGCAGACCGTCGCCCAGCGAGAAGCTGACGTCGTGCTTCTGTAGGATCTTGCAGATGTCTTCGAAACACTCGTACAGAAAGTTCTGCTTGTGGTTCTTGACCATCCATTCGGCCAGAATGGACCCGCCGCGGCTGACGATCCCGGTGACGCGTCGCGTGGTGAGCGGGATATGCTGCACCAGGATGCCGGCGTGAATGGTCATGTAATCCACACCCTGTTCGGCCTGCTCTTCGATCACGTCCAGCATCACCCGCGCCGAGAGATCTTCCACCCGGCGCACGCGCGATAGGGCTTCATAGATGGGCACCGTGCCGATGGGAATGGGCGAAGCGCCGATTAGCGCCTTGCGGATGCCCGGGATATCGCCGCCGGTGGAGAGATCCATCACGGTGTCGGCGCCGTACTTGACGGAGTACTCCAGCTTCTCGAGTTCGCCCGCGATGTCACTGGTGACTGAGGAGTTGCCAATATTGGAATTTATCTTGCACTTGGAGGCAACACCAATGCACATGGGCTCCAGGTTGGTGTGATGGATGTTGGCGGGAATGATCATCCGGCCGCGCGCCACTTCGGAACGGACCAACTCGGGAGCGATGCTCTCGCGTTTGGCGATATAGTGCATTTCCTCGGTGATCGTGCTCTGCCGGGCATAGTACATCTGCGTGCGGATTGTATCGTTCTGACGTTTGGCTACCCAGTTTGTGCGCATGACGGCTCCCCTGATTGAATGCGGATGGCTGCGGACGCGCGAGGCGGCGAGCGGCGCGCGCGTCCGCTGTACAACGCGGCTCCCGGTTACTTCTTTTTCTTGGGCTTCTTGACTTCCTTCTTCGGGCTTCTGTCCTTGGCCATTTGTGATCCTCCCTTACAAATGGATTATAACCGTTGTACGCAAGAATCCGAAGGCAGGAAGCGGGC
>JANYJN010000670.1 GCA_025358475.1 Candidatus Solibacter sp. | reverse complement strand
GGGTCGGTGAAGACTTCCTGATAGCCGGTGAGAGCGGTGTTGAAGACAACTTCGCCGGATCGCTCGGTGGGCGCACCAAAGCTCCGGCCCTCGAAGACGCTGCCGTCTTCCAGGGCGAGTATTGCTGTGGTCAATTGGGCTTTTCCTCCCAGGGCGTGGATAGCTTTCAGTTTAGCAGGTGAGGGCGGGCGGAGCTGGGCGCCTGGAGTTTTTGGAGGGCATCGCGGGCGTCGCTGTAAGCGTACAGAGCGGTATCGAAACGGCGCTGAAGTTGGGTGTCGTCGATGTGGCAGCGGAGGAGGAGCCAGTCGGATTGGATGAGCTGGTCGACGTACCGGCGTTCTTCGGGGGAGGTGGGCTGGTAGAGCCGGTAGTACGAGGCGGTGAGACCGCGGAGGTCCTCGAGTTTCTCGGAGGGGAGGATGCGGGACTTGCCGTAGACGCCGGTTTTGATGGCGTTCAAGGAGGAGATGGCCTTGCCTGTGACAGAGGTGGGGCCAGTGGATTTTTGGGCGTTACGACGGTTGGCTTTTATTCGACGAATGGAAGACATAGGTGGGCTCAGATGGACAGGCTGGGAGGCCTGTCCTACTTTGAGGGTAGAGGGGGGAATTGGGAATTCGGCCGGGGTAAATGGGTAAGTGATTGAAAAGTTAAGGAGAAATATTTTGAATGTTGGTGAAATGGGTGAGGCGGGGGATTCGAATTAAGGTCAGATTGGCGCCCAAGTGTTAGCATGAGGCATATGCAGCTCACCATTCGGCTACTGCGCGAAACGGATGGTCGCTGGATTGGCGACATTCCCGAACTGCCAGGCGTGACGGTGTAGAGCGCGACTCCCGAAGAAGCCACGCGAAAGGCCAAGGCCCTGGCGTTGCGGGTGATTGCCGAAGAACTCGAGCACGGGGAAATGCCGTCCGGAGCGGACACGCTGCGGTTCTCGATGGCCGCATGAGCGGTTGACCGGCGACCAAGGCGCGACGCGCGCTGGCGGCGCTACAACGGATCGGGTGGCAGATCGTGCGCACGTCCGGTTCCCATCGGACACTACGGCGTGAAGGATGGCTCTCCCGTGGGCCTTTTCAGGATCTTGGCGATCGCGCCCGCCGCCCGTTCCCGCCGTTCGGTAATCTTCTGCTCGATCAACATGCCGGAGGATCCTCCTGCTTCAGACTAACGAGTCAGAATAACAGGGTGCCGGCAGGCGGCCGGAGATAATCCACCTGCGTGAGCCCGCGTTGATCCCTCTGATTAGACTACCCGACCGGAAATAGTAGTTGAGGTAGGACAAGGCGTGGGCTCCGCGCTTCGGTCATCGTCTCGATGAGCCCGCCAGGTTATTCCTCCGTAATACGTGCATTCGTTGCAGAGCCTGTTTCTGTTTTGTGGGGACTCAAAGGGAACGATGTTTGGCACCATATGAGGCTCAGATCGGCGAGGCCGCTCGAGGGGGATTAGGATGAGTAGCCTGCCGCGACGCGTCATCTAACTCTAATTTAGAACTTTAGCATAATACTTTGTGAGTCCGGCTTTCGATTTGCCCGTACGAGCCAGACCAACAGCGCCGTCGCAATGCACGGCACCACCGACGCCGCAATGATGACTGGTTCAAACGAAAACCGGTCCGTGGTCTGTCCGATCAAGTAGGTAGTAAGCAACGTGACCAGACCGGCAGCCGTTCCGCTGAGCCCGCTGACCGAAGCAACTACCCGGGATTGAAAAACGTCGGCAGGCAATGACAGGAACATGGTGGCGCAGGCGGCATAGGCAAATGTGGCAAACGAAAAGAGTCCGAGCAGCAGGATGTAATTGGTGACGAAAATCGTGCCGATCAGAACCAGCATGCACGGTCCGAACAGGATCAGTACCCGCCGGCGTGCCTTTCCGACGGGCCAACCACGCGAGATCCAATAACTGGAGAGCGCGGCGCCGAAGAAATTCCCCAAATCCGCAGCCACGAAAGGCGCCCACACTCCCAGTACGCTCTGCTCCAGTTTAAAGCCTTTACTGAGAAGATAAAGCGGAAACCACTCCGCAATCAAATACCAGTACGGATCCAGCAATGCACGGCCGAGAATAATGCCCCACGTCTGACGGAATCGCAATAGTTCCCCCCAGCCCACGGAGTCCCCGGTCGCAGGTTCCGGCGCGCGGTCCCGCTGAATAAGTTCGAGTTCCTCCGGAGAAATGCACGGATGCTCTTCCGGCCTGCGGTAGAGCAGTTGAAAAGCGACCAACCAGAGTGCGCCTAGACCGGCCGTTACGAGGAACGCAGGACGCCACGTACCAAAGTGACGATAGAGGAACAACACCAGAAAGGGCGCTACGGCGCCGCCAATCGACGATCCGCTATCGAACAGGGCCACGGCCCAGGCCCGTTCTTTCGCGGGGAACCACTCCGAAACGGCCTTGGTGGCGCCGGGCCAGTTTGCCGCTTCCCCCGCTCCCAGCAGGAAACGGAATACGCGGAAACCTGTCAGGCCCTGAGCTAGAGAGGTCAGACCGGCCACGGCGGAGTAGAAAGCGACGGTAAGCGTTAGTCCGCGGCGGGTGCCCAGGCGGTCCAACATTCGCCCCGAGACCGACTGCATGATCGTATAGGCCAGGCGGAATGCCAGCAAAATACTCGCATAATCCGCATTCGTCCAATGATGTTCCGCCTTGAGAAACGGCGCCAGAACGCTCAGCGTCTGGCGGTCGATGTAGTTGATCACGGTGGAAATGAAGAGCAGGGCACCAATCCACCAGCGCAGATTCCGAATGATCCGCCCTCGCGGCAAGATTGTGCTCGACATTCGCATAGGTTATCATCCTGAAACGTCCTTGACGCAGCCCGACACTAGCGAAAGTAGGTTTTAAGCGTTCAGTGTCGTGTCTCCGATGTCAGCAACTATTTGCTTGTGATCGATTCCCAAAGCCTATGCAATGCGAGGTGCCGATTGAATGCAATGTGTACGATGCGTTTGATCAAGTTCAGCAAGGCCGTGTGTATATTTTCGGCCGCTTTGGCCTGTGCCGCGGTCGAGTTGACACGCGGTCAGCATCAAATTGATGGGAAACCGTTCACGACGTAGTATTTCGATCTGGAAATGGCAAAGCATTACTTGAGGCCCATGCAGACTTCTGGGAGCGCCGCGCCGAGCGGGCTGCCGCGTGATTTCATCCCTCAAACCCGACGTACACCCCTGAAGTAAGCGCTCCTTGAATTTCGCTTACTGTGGTGATAGCCTCTTACTCTGCAGTCCGGGTGTTGAGTTTCGGTTCTGATAGTCCGTGACCCACCGCCTTCGTTCGGCTGTGGTGGGAGTTCGGAAAAATGGCGATTGGGAGTGTGCGCGTGGTGGCGCCCGCGTGGTGTGTCCCGCAGGGCCGCGTTCGCAGGCTGCCGGCGGCACGGCTCTGGGGCTTTCCCGATTCGATTTTCTTGGGGGGTTATTTATGATAAAAGCTACCGCGGTAATCGTTTCCATACTATGTCTGGCGGCCGCTCCGGCAGCTCAGATTCCGGAACAGGACGCGCGCAATATCGACATTCATGATTCGAATACTCACTTCAAAATGCCGGTATTCCCCAGCCGAGAGGCATGGCTGGAACGAGCGGCATTTCTGAGGAAGCAAATCCTGGCCAGCGCCGGCCTGCTGCCCATGCCGGAAAAGACGCCGATTCACGCTGAGGTGTTCGGCAAGCTCAAACGCGACGGCTACACGATTGAAAAAGTGCTACTCGAAACCTACCCCGGGTTTTATCTGGGCGGCAATTTATACCGGCCGGCCGGCGGGCAGGGACCCTACCCGGCGGCGGTGTTACCGCACGGCCACTGGGCTTATGGGCGCCTTGAGAACCAGCAGCTCGTGACGGTGCCGGGACGGTGCATTAACCTGGCGCGGCAGGGGTTCGTCGTATTTAGCTACGACATGATAGGTAATAACGATACGAACCAGATACCGCACCATTGGGGCGACAAGCGGTACGACCTTTGGAACATCAACCCGCTGGGCGCGCAGCTTTGGGACAGTATCCGCGCCGTGGATTTTGTAAGCTCATTGCCGGACGTGGACGCGAGCCGCATCGGCGTCACCGGCGCTTCTGGAGGCGGCACGCAGACGTTCATGCTGATGGCGGTAGACGAGCGGATCAAGGCCGCCGTACCGGTGAACATGATCTCCGCCACCATGCAGGGAGGAATCTGCGAGAACGCGGCCAACCTGCGGGTGGGCGGGATCAACGACATCAGCAACATGGTGGTGGCCGCCTTGATGGCTCCGCGACCGCTGCTGATGGTTTCGGCCAGCGACTGGACCATGAACACGAACCGCGTGGAGTTCCCCGCGGTACGGAGCATTTACGGCCTGCTGGGCGCCGAGCAAAACGTCGAGACGTTTCACCAGGACCAGGTTCACAACTATAACAAGGAAAGCCGCGAGGCGATGTACACCTTCTTCGGCGCGCGGCTCCGCGGCGTCAAAGGGCAGATCCCGGAAACGCGATTTAGCGTGGAGCAGCCGCAGGACCTGCTGGCCATGTTTGGGCGGGTGCGGCCGGCGGGCGCGGTGGAGTCGCTCGACCAGTTCGTTTCGGACCGTATAGCCGAGGCGCGGAAAGGGATCGACCAGTTGCGTCCGCGCGATCGAACCACGTTGGACAAAGCCCGCGAGGTCTTCCGCGAGCGGCTGACGTTCTCGCTGTTGGCGTTGAAACCAGCCCCGAACGAGCTGATTTCCAAAAAGAAAGAGGCGCTGGAGCACGGCGAGACCCTGCTCTTGGGACGCGCCGGGAAGGGCGACCGAATCGCGGCGGTGTGGCTGGCTCCGCTGAAGAGCCGGCCGGAAGTGGCGCCTACGCTGATCGTACATCCCGCGGGCGCCGAGTGGGTGCTTTCGTCGTCCCGGAGCGCTAATGGACTGGTGAAGGGCATCCTCGACCGGGGCGGGATAGTGATGGGGATCGACGCCTTTCAGACGGGAAGCGCCAAAGCCCCGCGCAACTCCAGCGACCTCGCATTCACCTGGTTCAACCAGACGGACGACGCCAATCGCGTGCAAGACATCCTAACGGCGCTGGCTTACTTACAGAATCGCTCGGGTGCCCAGACAGTGAACCTGTTGGGTCTGGAGATGGGCGGCGTGTGGAGTTATTTTGCCCGTTCACTGGCGGGGCCGGGGGTGAATTTGGCGGCCGACCTAGCGCAGTTCCCCACCGATGACGACCAGCAATACATCGACAGGTTTTTCATTCCGGGGCTGCGGAAAGCCGGTGATTTCAAGGCTGCGGCGGTGGTGGACACCGAGGGCCAGTTGCTGCTGCATAATGGCGGCGCCGGCTTCCCGGCCGACTGGGTAAGGGAGAGCGCGCAGGCCGGTGGTTCAACGGCGGATGTGCGCGCGGCCAAAGCAAGCGAAGCGGAACTGCTGGCATGGGTGGCACCGGAGACGGCGCCGTCGGGCAAGTACCCCGCGCCAAAACGGGGAAGCCGGTAATCCAGGTTTTCAGATCGGGGTTGGTTTTGCCTCTCGCCCATCGCGAGAAGAGGTTTGGGTGGTCTCATTAAGAGGGCCGGATGGGAAACCGGGAGGGGCCGAATAGGTAGAAGTTGGGTATCCACTTGACTCATGTGGTCCCAACAATTGGCATAATTCAACACTGTGGGAGGGAGCTTATGAAAGTAACTATAGTTTCGGTTTTGACCGTTGCATTGCTATTGTGGTTCAGCGTCCCGCTAGCCGCACAGTACACCAGTACCAGCCTGCACGGCACGGTGGTGGACTCCAGTAGTGCCGCAGTGCCGGAAGCCCGGGTCACCGTTAGAAACACAGACACCGGCTTTACGCAGAACAGCCCCACCAGCAGCACGGGCGTGTTTCAATTCCCGCGCCTGCCGGTGGGGCCGTATGAGCTCAAGGTGGAAAAGGAGGGCTTCAGCGCTTATGTGCAGTTGGGCATCACGCTGGTGGTCAATCAGCCCGCCGACGTTTCGGTTGCCCTCCAGGTGGGCCAGGTGACGAATCAACTGACGGTCACCAGCGAAGCGGAACTGGTGACTACCCGAAGCGGCGTCGGCAGCCAAGTGATCGGTCAGGTGGCGATTCAGGAGCTGCCGCTCAACGGCCGGAGGCCGGAACGCCTGATGTACCTGGCTGCCGGCACGGTGGACGCCGGGCGCAATAGCTGCCGCATCTGCGGGCAGGGCGGCGTGTATCCCGGCGAGGAAGCCCCCAGCGTCAACGGCGCGAACATCCCTGGATCGGTTGGAGGCCAGGTGAATTTTCAGATGGATGGCGGCGACCACAACGACACCTATCTCAACACCAGCCAGCCTTTCCCCAATCCCGACGCGGTGCAGGAGTTCAGTCTTCTCTCCAGCAACTTCTCGGCGGAGTACGGGAACGCGGGTGGCGGCGTGGTTAACATCGTAACCCGCTCGGGCACCAACAACATTCACGGTTCCCTGTTCGAGTTTGTGCGCAACGGCAAGTTCAACGCGCGGCAGTTTTTCGCCATCGCGCAAGATAGGCTGAAGCGCAACCAGTTCGGCGGCAGCGTCGGCGGGCCGATCAAGAAGAATAAACTCTTCTACTTTGGCACGTACCAGGGCACCCGCGTGCGCAATGCGCCCAGCGGGATCGTGCAGTTTGTCCCCACGGCGGCCCAGCGCATCGGCGATTTCACGGGGAGCAAGCAACTGGTGGACCCGGTAACCGGGGTGCCGGTGCCCGGCAACCAGATACCGGCCAGCAGTTTGAGCCCGGTTGCGCAGTACTTCATGAAGAACATCCCGCTGCCTAATGGCCCCAATGGCCAGTTGACTTTTGCCGGTGCCCCCATCCGGCAGACCGACGACCAGATGATGGTCAAGATGGACTACGTGATGGGCCGGCAACAGTTCAGCGGCCATTATTTCTACACCAACTTCAGTAATCCCGTAGCGGCAGTGCCGGGCAATGTTCTGGCCGACGCCAACACGGGGAGTCAGGTGAGGGTGCAGAGCGTGGCCGCGAACCACACTTTCACCGTTTCTCCCACGTTCCTGTTCAACACCACTTTCAGCTACAACAAGCAGACTGGCACTTCGCTTTCCAGCGCGCCGTTCAGCTTCCACGACGCGGGCAGCGCCATTCTGGGGCCACAGGATTCCACTTTCAAGGCGCCCCCGGAACTCTCTCTTTCGGTTTCGGGCGGATTCGGCATCGGCACCAATCACCTGGGGCAGTTCAACCGGGGCGACTACGCCATCCGCGAAGTGGTGACGAAGATCGCGGGCTCGCACGAGCTCAAGTTCGGCGGCGAAGCCGTGCGGATCTATAACCTGTTGAACAATACCTACCAGATGGCCGGCAACTTCAGCTTCAACGGCCAGTTGGCCGGGGTCGGACTGGCCGATTTCATGTTCGGCCGGGCGTCGTCATTCTCGCAGGGCGGCGGCGAGTTCAAGAACCTGAAGGGCACCAAGTGGGGGATGTTCTTGCAGGATGACTGGAAAGTGCTCCCTAGGCTGGCCCTGAACCTGGGCATCCGTTGGGACCCCTACTTTCCGTACTACGATCGCGACGGCCGCGTGGTCTGCTTCTCGCCGAGCTCCAACCTGAAATCCGTGCGCTATCCCAACGCTCCGTTTGGATTCCTGTACGGCGGCGACCCCGGCTGCCCGAAGGCCGGCACGGCTTCGAACATCTCTAATTTCGAGCCGCGGGTGGGCTTCGCTTACCGGCTCACGCAAGACGGCAAGACCAGCATCCGAGGCGGCGCGGGAATCTATTACACGCCCATCGCCACCAGCGGGTACTTCAACGGTTCCGCCGATACGGCCCCGTTTGCCTCCACATTCACTCTGAGTTCCGTCTCGTTCCAGGACCCCTACGGCAGCGTGGGCCTGGCAAATCCCTTCCCCGCCCAGTTCGGGCCGCACATTCCGCCCTCGAACTTTGTCTTCTCGACGGTTCCAAACTCCATCATCAACTACTTCCCGAAGGATTTCCGCATCCCCGCGCTGTACACCTGGAGTTTAAGAATGGAGCGGCAGATCGGCAACGGCTGGCTGGCCAACGCGGCGTATGTGGGCAACAAGGGCACTTACAACGACATCACCTTGCAGCAGAACCCGGCTGTCTACATGCCAGGCGCCTCCACCATCGCCAACACGCAAGCGCGGCGACTCTACCCGACCGTGGGCCCGGTTTCGTATGCCTTTCCAGGCGGCAATAGCCAATACCAGGCGCTGCAAATTGCGGTCGAGAAGCGCTTCGCGCGAGGCTTGACGATCATAACCAACTACACCCGCTCCAAGAACACCGATAACCAGAGCGCCACCAACCCCTTCAATGCGCACTTCGAGCATGCGCTCTCGTCATTCGATGTCCCCAATAACTTCAAGCTGGCCGCTGTGTGGCAGGTGCCTGGGCCGAAGTCCGGCGTGCTGGGCAAGCTGCTGGGCGGCTGGGAAATCGACCCCGTCATAACCCGCCAGAGCGGTTTCCCGTTCAGCGTGAGCAGCGGCGTGGATAATTCCTTCAGCGGCGTCGGCTCCGACCGGGCGGATTACCTGGGGGGCGGCACCGCCCAGCTCAGCTACGGCCGCTCTCACGGGGAGGAAGTGCTCCAGTGGTTCGACCCCACCAAATTCAAGGCCAATGCGGTAGGAACCTTCGGCACCTCGGGACGAAACATCCTGCGGGGGCCCCGGTTCTTCAATACCGACATGGGTATCTTCAAGGGAACCAAAATCAACGAAAGGATGAACCTACAGTTCCGGGCCGAGTTCTTCGACATCTTCAACAACGTGAATTTCCAGCCGCCGGGGAGCACCATCTCCTCAACCACGGTTGGCAGGATCACGTCGGTGGTGGTGGACTCCTTCGGTCTGCCGAACTCCGAGCGCATCATCCAGCTTGGCATGAAGCTGACGTTCTGACGTAGATCATATTCTCATCTAAGGATGAGCCTGGAGGGAGGATTGGTTTCTCATGCACAATGAGCTGACTGACTCCATCCGAAACCTCTGGCCCCAGCTTACAGGGAGATATAGTTGGTACTTGTTCCTCTTGTGGGCTGGGGTCTGTCCCTGGATCTTCAGAATGATACGTTTATAAAAGGAGTATCGTCGTTATGGTTGTGAAGCAGCACGTGAAGAGGTTTGAACGCCTGGTACGGGTAGCGGTAGTCATGGGCCCTGCGTCGGCGGCCATGATGGCTGCCTCGGTTGAACTGAAGCGGGGCGAGGATCGGATAGAGGTGGTTATCGGGGGCAAGCCCTTCACCACGTACAAGCGATTCGCCGCCGAAAGTGCAACCCGTTAACCATACAGGAACTATATGAATACTTTGAATCGCCGTGGTTTTCTGAGCGCTGCCGCCGTGGCTGCCGGCGCCGGCGCCTTCCCCGGGGGGGCCCAGTCGCCTCCCGCGAAGGGCGGCTTTCGTTTGGGTTCGGCCACCTATAATCTCCTGCAGGGTTTTGACGTGGAGACCATCATCAAGACCCTGGAAGCGGTCGGATTTGAGGCCGTGGAGTTGCGGACGGGCCATAAGCACGGCATCGAACCCTCCATCGGCACGGACGAGCGCGCGCGTGTCCGGCGCCGTTTCGAGAGCAGCAAGGTGCGCCTTCTCTCTTACGGCACCACCTGCCGCTTTCAGTCTCCCGACCCGGCGGAGCGAAAACAGCAGCTCGAAATCGCCAAACAATTCGTGGACCTCGCGCATGACACTGGCGCGCTGGGAATCAAACTCCAGCCCATGGGGCTGCCCCCCAACGTGCCGCAGGAAACGAGCATCGCCTACTTCGGCGCATCCATGCGCGAGCTGGGCGATTACGGAGCCGGCAAGAAAGTGGAGATCTGGATGGAAGTCCACGGCCAGGGCACCCAGAATCCTCCGGTGGCCGCCGCGCTGCTGAAGGCTGCTGGGCACGAGAATGTAGGCGCCTGCTGGAATTGCAATCCCACCGACGTGCAGAACGGCTCGGTAAAGGAGAGTTTCGCGCTGCTGGGCCGCTATATCCGAAACGTGCATCTTCACGAGCTGTCGGACGACCGGTATCCGTTCCGCGAGCTCTTCGCCCTGCTGCAGCAGTCGGGATATAACCGGTATACGCTCGCCGAAGTCGCGGAGAGCAAGGAGCCGGAGCGCTACATGCACAATTTCAAGGCGCTGTGGACCGAGCTGAAGCGCTCCCGCGGTTGATCGCCGGATACCATATTCACATCGCGTACTGTGGGTCCCGGCGTGCGCCGAGCCGGTCCCCGGTAGTCGGCGCACGCCTCAATTTCTATAACTTTTCCCAGTTCAGGACCCTCTTGGCAACGCCTCGATACATGGCTTCCAGAGCCTGCGGCGAGAGTTCCAGCCCGTAATACCGCCACCACACCCGTCCGGGCATGTTCTCGTCGGCGGTCTCAAACAGCCGCCACCAGGCCCGGTACATACTCTTCTCGCGGCCCATATCGGTACCGAACATCACCCGGTTGCGGTACTTGGTGAGGAACTTCACCGCGGCCCGGGGAGTGCGGCCTACTTCATAGTCGCGGGCCGAGATATCCAGTAAAAGGTTCGGGTACTTGTCGAGTTCCTTGCTCAGTGTCGCCAGGTCATTGCCCTGGTTGCCCAGGTGGCAGGCGATGAAGGTCGTCTTGGGGTGCCGCGCCAGCGTCCGGTCGCGGATGTCGATCAACTCCTGGTAGGAAGGCACGTCCCTGCCGAATTGGCTGAAGTGTTGGTAATCCGGCGTGCGTTCCTGGAACACGTCCAGCGGCGTCCAGCAGGAGGGGTGATCGGCGATGTGGATGTTGGCCGGGATTTTCAATTCCGCGGCTTTGTTCCAGAAGGCGTCCAGTCGCGGGTCGTCCGGGTGCAGTCGCTTAGCGCGGGGTGCGTTGGTGTCCGAGCCATAGCCCCAGCCCTTGTCGGACAGTTCGCCTGTGCCGCGCGCACCCTTTTTGTAGCAGCGCACCAGTTCAGCGGCCGCCCGTTGCGGATAGTCCGGCTTGTCGAAATCCTTGGTCTCAACGCCGCAAAAGAGCTGGAACCGGGTGGGATACGGCTTGAGGTACATTTCGACCAACTGGTCGAACTGGGCCCCAGTGGCGCCGGTGAGGACCACCGTCATCTCAATGCCGACTTCGTCCATAGTCTTGACCCACGCAGCCACCTCCGCGGGGCTGTTGGCGTTGACGTGGGCATGCGCGTCGATGGCGGGATACTTGGCCTTCGGCACAGAAGTCTCCGGCACCACGATGGAGGATTTCGGAGCCCAGTCTTTGAGCAGAATCGTGTCCATCGGTCCCGCCCCGGCGTTCACCCCGGGTCCAGCCCAATCGCCGTACTTGGTTTTCATCCATTCGGGATTGGCCTGCCAGCCGGTCGCCGGCGGCGCGCCCTTGCCTTGCTTTTTTCCGGGAGGCGTCTGGCTCCTGCTGTAGGTCGCAGTCAGCGCCGCAATCCCTACCAAAGTAACTACGAATATTGCAATACGGGTCTTTCGCATAGATTTTCCTTTCCGCATCAAACCTATAACATTCACTTGACCGCCGCGAATACCTTGAACATAGCCGGAGCGTCGATGGCCTTCACATCACCGGGGTGAATCACCACCCGGTAGCGGAAACGCACAGGTTGGCCAGCCTCGACCGTCATGCTTCCATCCTGCGTCTTGTCATTCAGGAAATCGTGGACGCCGAAGATGTTCGCGGCCAACAAACCGTAGGCGCGCGTATGCCAGTACGTGGGATGGCGCGGGTTGGTGGGGTGGTCCATCACCAAAACACCCACCGTCTGGCCGTCCACCGGGCCGTAGTAGTCCAGCCAGGCCGCCCGTTTGCCCCATACTTCCTTCTCGGTCTCTTTGCCCCCCGAAGCGACCATTCGGCCGCCGAGTTTGGCGTCTTCAGTCATGGAGGTTGCCAAGCGAATGCCGAACGTGCCTTCCTTGGTATCACCGAACTTGAGTTTCTCGAGCGGATCGATTTTGATCTCGTAATCGATCATGCGCAGTTTCGGGTCGGAGTGGAACGTAATGGTTCGCGTTTCCGTCATGATGGCCTTGCCACGCGGATCGAGCCCGTCAAAAACCACCTGGATGGTGCCGGACCTTCTCCCGGCCTTGGCTTCCACCACCTTCTTCAGAGCCATGCTGCCCTTTTCCGGACTCTTGGTCCCAGGCTCGGTGGCCCAGAAATTGTAGCCATTGATCTCACCGTGGGAGAAGAACATGCCACGGTGATGCGGATGGTCGTTGGTTTCGCCGGGGAACTTTTCCATTGGGAAATGCCGGGTGACAATCACGCCTGAAGCTGTCCGCAACGGGTATACATAGGGCTTGTTGCCATCGGCCGAAAGGAAGAACTCGGTGTAGGGTTGACCGTCAATCGACACCGAAATCCGGTCCTTCTCCTGCGTAAATGTTACCTGCGCGCACAACGGCAGCGCCAAACACAAAGTCAACAAAACTCGAGATATCATATTCACACCTTTCCACTTAGAACTACGTCGCACACAACCTGAGATGCCAGTGCCGCGGCTGCTCATGATCGTCCCGTCCGTGCCGAGCACATCCTTATTGCTTCCCAGTTCGCTATTGCCGAAGCTAGAGATGATGCGGCTCTTGCTGCCACTACCGGTACCCATCGAACCCGATGGGATGCTCCTGCAAGAAGTAGCGCAGGAATGCCTGCCATGCCGGATCGCTTTGCGGGCCATTCGCATGGTGCCCTTGATTGGTGGAGCAGAACTGCAGCCGCTCCGGAACCCCGAGGAGCTTATAGACTTCTTTCGCCCGATTGAAGTAGCCCCAACTTTCGAGATCATCGGAATCGCCGCCGCCGTCTTCGGATTGACTCCCGCCGATGAGCAAAAAAGCGCGCGGCGCGGCCAATGCCAACAGTTCGTGATGGTCACGCTCAAATCCGGGACGGTTGACGTCCGGGTTCAGCAGACTCTGGACGGTGCCGCGCAGTTCGGAGATGGGGTAATCCGGCGTGTGAATGTCGTCGAACTTATGCTGCCAGTCCAGGTATCCCGGCGAGAACCAGTTGGTGCCGCCGTTGATCCCGATGTGCGGATCCACCGCCACCGTCACCTTCACGTCGGGATTGAAGGCGGCCACATACACCGCCGCCTTGGCGCTAAGCGAAAAGCTGATGAAGCCGATGCGTTTGGCGTCCACCTGGGGTAGGCTGCGCAGGTATTCGATCTCGCGGGCCACGTCATGGACCATCTTCCCCAGGCCAAGCCAGTGCCCGAAGCGTTCATACACCAGATCGACGGCCTCCTTGCCTCGGGTCCCCTGGCGGTAGTTGCGGATGAACGACCAACTGGTCAGGACGACGTACCCGTGGCTCGCCAGATAGGAGCCCCACCATAGCTCGGGCTCCCGGTAGTCCGGTGTACTGGATGTCCAGGCAATCACCACCGGAAAGGGGCCCGGCCCCTGGCCCTTCGGCATCAGAAGCAGGTGCCGTTGCAGGAAATCCTTCTCCATGGGGAGGTCCAAGTCTGCGCGGGTGTACCCCTCCCGGTCGGACGGCGCGCGCCCCACCGCGTTGCGAATGTCGCCGAACCATTTCATATCTTCGGGCGCAGGAGCTATCTTACCCAGTATGGCGAGCCACTGCTTCACCAATTCAGGTCGGCGGCTTTGGTACCACTCTTCGGCGTTCCTCACACGCGTGCCGTCCAGCTTGACCAAGGGCGATATCAGGGGCGTGTTCTCCGCGCCTGGTTCGGGAGCCGGGCTGTGATAACTCGGCGACGTGACCCGGTGGTAGTTAACCCGCTTGAGCTCCCGTTCCGCAGGTTCGGGAATCGCGAACTGCTGCGCCCCGCACCGGCCCGCTACGCAGGCCAGCAGGAGGGCAATCGAGGTTTGGATTCGCATGGCGATCAAAACGCCAGCCGGAGCGCCAACTGGGAAACGCGCGGGTTGCGCGCGCTGGTCACCTGGCCGAAGGTGCTGGAGTTGAAGCCCGTTCCCACCCCGCTGAACTGCGTGTGATTGAACAGGTTGAAGAACTCGGCGCGGAACTGCAAGGAGATGTTCTCCTTCAACTGGGTCTTCTTGATGAAGGAAGCATCCCAGTTGTTGATGCCGGGCCCCCTTACGATGTTTCTGCCCGCATTCCCGAAGGTCCCCAATGCGGGCAGCGCGAAAGCGCTGGTGGTGAACCATTGCGACAGGGTCATGAGGCGATCCACCGGCCCCAGCACGTTGGGCCGCTGGCCACCCGCGCCCGTTCCCGCGCGGTCGCCCGGAATGGTGATGGTCATGGGATTCCCCGACTGGAAGCTGCTGATCCCGGAGATCTCCCATCCGTGGAACAGGCGCTTCTCCCAGCCCGTCCAGTGGGCGCCGAACGGCAGTTCCCATACAAAGCTCGAAATCGAGACGTGTGTGCGGTCGAAACCCGAGAGCCCCCACTCCGGTTGGTTCGCGAGGTATGAGTTTTGTGGTGTAGTGCTGTCATCCCTCGACTTGCTGAACGTGTACGCGCTCTGGATGGAGAAGCCTCGTGAGAAGCGCCTCGCCAGCGACACCTGCAAGGAGTTGTACAGCGAGTTGCTATTGGTGACAAAGTCATTGATGGCGCTGAAGCCGGGATACGGACGAACGGCGTTGGCGCTGATCTGCCCGCTCGCTACCGCCACGTTGGCCACCGGTTGGTTGCTGTCGATAGAACGGATCAGGTGGATTCCGCGCGAGCCAACATATCCGACATCCACCAGGATTTCGTGCGGCAACTGCCGTTGCACGTCGAGCGACCACTTGTGCAGGTACGGCACGTCCCACGGCGAATGGAAGTTGCTCACCGTCACCGGGAGAATCTGCAACTGGCCGCTGGTGGGGTTGCTGAAGCTCGTATTGTAGATGGAGATGCTCTGGTTGAAAGGCGGATTGCGGCGGGCTTGCGACGCGTAGATCACCCAACGGTCGTGGAAGGTTCCGTAACCGCCCCGTATGACCGTCTTGTTGTCCTTGAGGGAATAAGCAAAGCCGGCGCGCGGATCGATCACGTTACGCACCGCGTTGGTCAGCCCGTAACCGTACTCCGCGCCCTTGCCGACCTGCACCATGCCGTTCATGAAGTTGCCCTGCGTACCCGCCACAATCTGGCCGTTGGATTGGACCACCGCTGCCTGGCCACGGTTGAACTTGGCCGGGTCAAAAAAGGACATCGTGCCCGCGTAATCCCGCTCGGGTTGGAAGTACTCCCAGCGAAGGCCCATCGTAATGGTCAGCCGCGGGTGTACCCGGTAGCGATCCTGGACGTACACGCTGGGGTCGTTGAACACGCACATACCCTGCAGATGGGTGGATGACTCGGTGTATTGGTATGCGTTGCCCAAAAGCATGTCCGCCATTGAGTCGCCCGTGGCTGAACCGTTGAAGCTGAAGGTCCCATTATTGTTGGGATTGTTGTTGTTCTGCCTCTTAGTCTCGCGGTCGAGCGCGCCGCCGAACTGGATGGTGTGGTTGCCCACGATATAGCTGGCGTGATCCACGACTTCGAAGCTGTAATGGGAGATCGACTGCTGGTTCACGATCTGGATGCTGGCGTAGCTCTGTGAAGGAATGATAGAGGGAATGAACGCGCTCGAATCGGTGATGGTGTTGAAGTAGCGCGGAATGTTGAGGTCCGGATCGCGCGCCCGCACCGCCCCCGGCGAGGTGTTGATGCCCATTGAGCCGTGATAGTAGGCGATGCTGAACTCGTTGAGCAAGTTCGGCTTGATGGTCCAGTTCAGGGTGCCGGACGCGGTATAGAAGATTTTGGCCGAGTGAGCGCCGTAGCCCGGAATGCTGCTGGACCCAAAAGCCGTAGTCCCCGGCGTGGAATCGATGTTGTAGTGCCCGGCGAAGTTCAGGTTCTGGGCGATGTTGTAATCGAGCCGCCCCAACCCGGAACGGAAGTTGCTCCAGTCGGGCATCGAACTGGTGAAGTTGAGCGCGCCCTGCTGGAAGTTCGGCTGGGGATAGTAGGTCTTCAGCAGGCTTACTGCATTCCCGTCCAGTCGCGAGGTGGGTATAGTGTTGTTTGGAAACAACTGGCCGGTTAGAGGATCCTTGATGGTGCGCACGCCGTTGAAATTGCCGGCGAGCATTTGCGCCGTGGGAACGATGGAGCTCTGCGTGGTACCGGACCGGATCCTGCGGTACTCGTTGGAGAGGAAGAAGAACAGCTTGTCTTTCTTGATCGGCCCGCCCACCGTTGCGCCGAAGTTGTTGTAGCGGTTCCTGGGCTTGGTGGTAGAAAAGAAATTGCGGGCATCCAGCCGGTCATTGCGGAAGAACTCGAATGCCGACCCGTGGAAACTATCGGAACCCGACCGGGTGATGACGTTGATCTGGGCGCCCATGTTGCGGCCGAACTCCGCCGAATAGGGATTGCGCTCGATGTGCACCTCGGCGATGGCGTCCAGGTTGACCATCGTCTGGTTGTTCCCGGAATACGTGTCCTGATTGTGGCCGCCATCAAGCAGCCAGTTATTGGAACTCTGGTTGGCGCCGTTGAAGGAAAAGCTCAACCCGCTGCCGACGCCCGGCTGCTGCGTTTCGTTCGCGAGCACGCCCGGCTGTAGAATCACCAGCGTGCTAAAACTGCGGGTAGCCAGCGCCAGTTCCTGTACTTGGACGCCAAAGACCGTGTTTCCCACGTTGGCGGTTGCGGTATCGACCTGGGCCGCCTGGGCGTCCACTGTTACGGTTTCAGCGATTGAACCTATGTCCAGCTTGGTATCAATGCGCAGCGACTGGCCCGCGCTGAGCGAAATGCCGGTGCGGACCACCTTGCGGAACCCATCCTTTTCGAACTCGAACCGGTAGTCGCCGATAGGGATGTCCAGAAGCTGGTAATTGCCCTCGGGACCGGTTGCGATCTGGCGTTGCAACTGGGTGCCTTCGCGAAAAATCCGCACGGTGGCGCCCGGCACGGCGGCGCCGGTCGGATCCTGCACGGTCCCTAGAAAGGTTCCATTCGTGAAGACTTGAGCGTAAAGAGATCCAAAAGCGCCCAATAGGACAAAAGTACAGATTGATCTGGTCATATCAAGTTCCTTATACTCAGCCGAGGCCAAGGCATTCAGTAGCGAAAACGCGGAGTAACTGGTCACCCCCCTGTCGCTGCTGGAGCGCTAGAGGGGGAGCGGACCGGTTACTCGCAGATGATGCGCACTTACTTAAGACACCGTGTTTAGAAGCTGATCCGCAGATTGAACTGCACTCGCCGTTCGTCGAAGTCGCGGCCCAGATTCTGGGTTGAAGTGATCTGGGTGAACCCAGCCAAGTTCTTGACCGTCCCATCCGGGTACAGGACCATACTCGAGACGTTGCTTCCCGGAAGGGAAAAGTGAGGAGTGTTGGTGAAGTTGAAGGACTCGAAGCGGAACTGAACCTTGTACCGTTCTTTGATCGGAAATTCGCGGGACACGGAAAGGTCCATGTTCACGACGCCCGGCCCGCGCAGGGAGTTAAACCCGAGGTTGCCGAAGCGCAGCCCCGCAACCGATTTGAAAGCCAAGGGGTCGAAGTACCCGTTCACACTGCCGAGGATCTGCACGTCCGGTTTGACCAGGTCGGCGCGTTGGGTGGACCCCGCCATACTCAACTGGTTCGAGGCGGACACGTAGAACGGCAAGCCGGTCATGAAGGAGGCGATGGAATTGATCCGCCAGCCGCCCAGGACCGCCCTGCCCAGGCGATTCGCAGACAGGTAGGGCTTCCCTTTGCCGAATGGCAGCTCCCACATGCCCTGGAGCTGAAGGTTGTGCGTGCGGTCGTAGTTTTGTACCGCCCGGTTCAGGGACCAGTAGGCCGGGGCGTTCTCTCGCAGGCCGCTGTCATTATTGGCAGCCACACCGATTGCTTTGGACCAGGTGTAGTTGGCAGCGAATTGGAACCCGGCCACGAAGTGGCGTTCCAACCTGGCCTGAAGCGAGTTGTACTGGTTGGTGCCGACCGGCATGTACATGATTGTCGATGCCGTCCGGCCGAATTGCTGGTACAGAGGCTGACCCGCGATGCCGGTGCCGAGGGTCTGACCCGCATTGATGTTCACACCGACATCCAAGTCGGTTGACCGCGTTGCCACGTAGCCGGCCTGCAACGCAAACCCGTACCGAAGCTCTTTCTGCAGGGTAAAGTTCCAGGATTGGATATAGCCGCGGTTGTAGGCGTAGGGGTCTATCGTCGTGGTCGAGTACGCGGAGGGCAATGGGATGCTTCCGTTGCCAAAATTGGGTACCTGGACCGCGGGAATTCCCTGCTGAAGTGTGGTCGCGTACCCGTAGGAGTTGGCCGGATCGTAGGTCTGAATCGACAGGGTCGGATAGTTGTACTTAAACGGCCGATCCAGAGAGTAGGGGTCGTTGGTGATTCCGTAGCCCGCGCGAAGCACGAAAGTAGGTGATATGCGGTAGGCTATGCCCACGCGGGGGGCGAACATTTTCTTGTTCATCTTTATGTTGCAGCCGGAAGGAACCATCTGGAAACCGCAGATCCCCACGGTGTTCGTCAACGGGTTATAGAGACCCACGCCCGAGTTGACTCGCGTGGGCAAGGGGAAGTATTCCCAGCGCAATCCGTAGGACAGTGTGAGCTTGGGGGTGACGGTCCACCGGTCACGGATATACACGCCATACCGCCAGGCCCGCGTGGTGATCGCCCCGCACAACCCCGCGTAGCAGCCCACATTAGGAGCATAAATGGTGTCCTTTCCAGCCTGATTCGCGAAGCCGAGCAGATATGCGGCGTAGCTGTTGAACTGATTCGCAGAAGGGCCGCCCACGGTGGATGTCGGGCCGCCACTGAAAATGAAACCGCCCATGCCGGCGCCGTAGCCACCCTCGGCCTGGATGTGGTTCATCGCCAGTTGGGAGAGGTCCAGCCCGAAGCGCACGTCATGCGTGCCCTTCGTGAAGTTGAGGTTGGCCACGTAGTTCGTCGCGGGGTCCGCCCGGTAATAAGGGAGATACGCGCCGGGACTGCCGATGTCGTCATAGCTCGACACGGCGAATCGCGGTAGGCCCCCCTGATAATGGGCGGGACCGTTGGTACCCGGAATGCCCAAACCCAGGCCACGCTGCTGATCCAGGCCCGGAATCTCGATGTTGGTGCCCAGGCGCGCCCAGCCGATATAAGCGTCCATGACGACCTGCGGACTCAGCAGGTAGGTACCCGCGACGGTGAGGCTGTAGGTGTTACCCCAGCCATGGCCGGGGTTGCCGCCGGAGCTGGAAACCTGGGGCCCGGCCAAGTCGCCGAAAATCGGAGGGTTCTGCATGTTGTAGTTCAGGAAGCCGAAGCGCACGAAGGTGGTGACCTTCTGGGTGGGGTTCCAGTTCACCTTGCCATCGAGCCGTTTGCGATCGAAGATGTAGCTGCCGCTTGCGTAGTAGTTATTGGTCAACACGTTGGCCCCAAGGTTGGGCAGCGGCGTCAGGTTTGCCAGTTTGACGGCAATCGGATCCATGCGCGAGGCTGGAACGATCTGGTTGAGGAACGGAGTCCGGTTG
>JANYJN010000667.1 GCA_025358475.1 Candidatus Solibacter sp. | reverse complement strand
GACGATCTGTGGTCGCGGCTCACCGTCCCGGCATTCGGCTTGGACATTCTGGCCGCGCCCGAAGAGCCCACCACCCGCTCCGAGGTGAGCCGCCAGTTCACCGGTGAGTTGTGCGCGTTTTGGCGCGAACGCTACGAAGCGGTGGTTTTGGACCTGCCCGACGTGCGCGCGGCGGTGGATTGCGGCTTCGCCGCACTGGCCGATATCGTCCTGCTGGTCACCACCAACGAACTGGCGGCTTTGCAGGCTACCGGCCGCGGTCTGCGCTACCTGGACGCGGGCTCTGGCGACCGCGGCAAGCTCCACCTCATCCTCAATCGCTACACGCCGGCCACCGGCCTGAATCGCGAAGACGTCAAAACCGCTTTGAAGCTGCAGCCCTTTGCGGTCCTCTGCAACGATTACGAAGTGATCCAGACGGCACTGCTCGACGGCAAGCCGGCGCCACCGGCTTCGCGATTCTCCGCCAGCGTGCAGGCGCTGTGCCGGCAACTGTCGCACACCAGCGCTCCGGAAAAGAAAAACGCCTCATGGCTTACTTCCCTACTCCACCGAAAGTAAGTTGTAACTTGGTGACAAATCCGCCCCGGCTAAGTGCTTCAGCTGATTTTAGGTCTGTAACTCAGATGTTACTATCAAATGGGAAAGGAAACTAATATCGATGAAACTATTCTGCAAATACTTATGGCAAGACACGCAAGGGCAGGACTTGGTGGAATACGCTCTGATGGTAGGGCTGGTCGCCGTCGCGGCAGTGGCCTCAATGGGAACGCTGAGCTCGGCGATCACGGGCTTGTTCAACAGAGTCACCACCTCGGTCACCGCCGTCGCTCCATAATCCGGTGGCGGGGCAGGCGCGGTCTTTCTCACCTGCCCCGCTTTCGGATCGCCGCACTGTGCCGTAATCGGGGACGGAGCGGTTTACTCCGGTCAACAACGGGTTGTATACCCACGTTGCCATCCAGGTGCCCACCGGGGGCAGGCTTGCAGTAATTTGCACTAGGGGATACTCTTGTTTCCGGTACCAGTGCGGGAGGAAGACGATGTCCAAGAATTTGGAGAAAAAGCCCGAGAGAGACTGCACAGTCTGCTACGCTCCTCACGATGAGGAGATTCACCAGGCGACGCTGAGCATCCACCTGTGGTTCCAGCATCAGGTGACGCACGATTTTGAAGACGACGCGCTCTACCTGCCGGAGAGTGCCGCCATGCTGGTGGCGGTTTAAGCCCGCGCCAGTCGCGCGCCGCAATGGAAGGCCTTCGGCCAGATCGCGAATGCGCGCCTGCCGCCAGGGCGCCGCGGCACCCGAACAAGCGAGTTTCTTGCCAAGAACGCCAAAAACTTGCCGAGTGCGAAGGGGCTCGCCGGAGACGGCGCTTGCAGCGGAGCTCCGGTGGTTGTAAACTTTGAATCTGGATGCAAGATCGCTACCCACTTACCGTCGCTCAACTCCGCCGGACGAAAGAGGACCTGGCCGCCATACAGGACCGCGCCGAAGAGATTTCGCGACTCATGACCGCCGGCTACGGGCCCTCCGACCCGAAGGCCATACGAGCCGGTGAGCTCAACTCCGCGGTTCAGCGCCTGCAATGGGAACTGGAGCGCAGCGCCGGGAACTACGCCGACGCCACCACCGCTTAGGCCAGCGGTCTTAACGCCCCGCCCGTTAGATTCGGTATTACCGCCAACCCGCTCGCTGAGAAGCTGTCAGGAAATCAAAACCACCGAAAAACGCGAGTTTTCCAGGAGTGCGTGCGCCACGGCTGTTAATCAGCCAATGTGAGGTCGTTCTGGCGCCGGGGCTAAGCCCCGCCGAGAAGCTTTCGGCGCCCACGAACGACATAAGCCTAAAAATGCGATGGGCGTGTTTCGTCGACTGCCCACGATTCGGCATATTACCGTCGCCAGGCCGGCTTGTGGGGAGTAATGCGTCTCGGGAGCTTGGTCTTAGTTCTTCGGCCAACTCACTTCTCGAATCGCGAACCGACTAGCGCCCACCCAATGATCACGGTTGACGTGGACTACACCTCACCACCACCAGAGCGGCTTGCTTCAATCGGGGATTCTGGCCACGCTTAATTATCTGCCGAGTCGGCGCCGAACAGCGATCAGCGCGGCAAATCCGGCGCCCAGCAGAACGGTAGTGGAAGGCTCCGGAGCAACGGCAAGTGAGATGTCATCCAGCGCGAAATCGTTCCCGGTTGCCTGCGTGTTGTCATCGCGGATGCTGATGACCGGCGATGCCGCCGTCGCCACAAAGAACGTAGTCGACTTGCTCCATTCCGTCGAGCTGGGTAACAACAGTGTTCCTACCTGGTCCGACCCGATGTAGAACGAAAGCTCCGCGGGGCTTGAAGGATAGGCAGACGCAGCATAGAACGTGAATGTGTATCCCCGGCCAACCTCCAGGGGCCCGGCCAACAGGCCTTCCCACACGACCTTATTAAGAACAGCGTTCCCATTTGCCACCAACATGTTACCGGCGCCAGTTGTGTGATCACCGAAGGAACTGAAAAGGTTGTGGACGTTGTTCGGGTTGGTGGTCACCGTGTAGAGGCCTTCCGGATACAACACGGTATTGCCGGTTGGCGCGACGTATGGGTAACCACTCGTGAACAAAGTGTTGCCCTGCTCGAAGTCGCCGTTCAGCATCAGAGACGATGCTTGAGCAACGCTAAGACTCAACGTCACAAGTACTAGAACGCACCTTTTAATCAAGGGGTCCCTCCTTGGGGGAATGAATAAACCGACCAACCTCGTCAGTTTACTAGGGAGAGCTTTAACGTGTCAACGGAAAATGGGGTCTGAAGGTACCGGTACCTTCTTAAGCTCGCGATGGAACTCAACAGGTTCGCGCCCGGCTCCCCCGCTGAACCCCTCGCGGCCTCCTGCGTGCGTTCCTCCCACTTGTGGGGCGCGGTCGCCACTCTGTTCGCCGCTGACCCGGAACCCGTTCCCGCCATGCAGTGCATGTCCACCGTGGCCGTGGTGCGCCGGGAGACTGGCCGTCCTCGACCAGGTTCACCCGTCCGTTCCCGTCCCGGTTTGGCCGGACGGCCGTTTCGAATTCGACATCGACCTTGAAATAGGGACGCTCCCGGCTGACGAACGTCCGCTGCAATCCCGTCGACAATCCACCCTCAGTCGTGAAAACCGGAAGCAGAGCATGTCTGGTCATACCTGGCTTGATTGTCTGCCTTCGCTTCAGACCTTGAGCGACCCAAGCAACGTGATCTTCAGCGGATTGCCCCCTGGTACTCTGAGCACTTGCCTGAAAAGGTTGTGCGGCACCGATAGCGATACCTGCACATAGGACGAAAACCCGAAGTAGCTGGACCATGATCCTCCCCCCGTGAAGGCGCCCGAAAGAGATTCCGAACAGGAGGGCCTGAAAATTAGACCATGTGCGAGCACCGGGCAACCCGGGCGTATAAGTCGTCAAACCACCGGCGCGACATACTTACCTATTTCGGCAACAGGCGAGGGAGATACTGGCTGGCGGCATCGCCCAGTAGGTCGCGGTGCATGCGCATGTAGTCGCTAAAGAAGGCCTCGCCCACACTGCCGTCGAGCAAGTGGGTGCCGAGGAGATCGAGAGCCTGAGGCTCCTCCCAGAGGGATTCGGCGTACACGACCCGGCGGCCCTCGCTTGGCTCCTGTAGCAGGCGAAGGAAGTACTGTGTCACCACCAGGTTCTCGCGTGGCATATGAGGGCCGATGATCAACACATGTAACTGGTTCCATTCCTGCGGGCTCAAGTCGCTGCGCCAGGCCGAGACCAGGGTGTGGGTGGCATCTAACTGCGCGCGGGTGGCCTCGGTGACATTCTCCATAACCAGCGGCGCCATGCGGCGGGTGAACGCCAGCAGCAAGGAACGCGCGAACTTACCACGGCCAGCCACATCGTCGAGGAATGTCAGGGAGGCGGCCACTATCTGCTTCTGGCGGGCGAGCGTGGCGGCGGAAAGCTTCAGGGCGTCGAGGCTGGCCTCGGCGGGCGGAATCAGTTCGCGCAGACCCGCCAGGGTCTTGAGGCGATCGTCGTCGACGGCTCCGTCGCCCGGCGTGAGGGTCACATAAATCGCGAGCGGGATGTGGGCGATGGTCTTGATGGGGTCGTAGATCGGAGTCCCGACGTTGGCTTCGACGCGCCGTCCCTGGCGCAGCAGGGCGAAGTTATCGCCGTTGACGATTAGAGTCGGACCGGAAGACTTCAGTACACGGCTCCTAGCATCGCCGTAGGCCGCGCGGAACGCGTTGTTGAGCGCGTTGAGGGCCGGCGACTGCACCGGTCCGGTGGCCACCGGCATGGTTTGGCCAGGGACGCCAGCCGCGAAAATGAGGAAGACCAGGACGGCAAGAATCGGGTTTCGGAAAGGCATGGTTGATTATCGCTTGACGGGAGCCCGGTCGCGGCGCGGCCGATCCGCCTTCCTGCTGAACCCAACCTCAAACCGCCGAAGCGGCCGCCGCCCGATTACTCCCTCACCACAAGCCCCCCCGCCACCCCGTCACCCGATTGCGTGAAAAGCGAGGAACGCGCCCGCGTAGGCCAGCACGCCCATGTAAGCGAATTGCAGGATGGGCCACTTCCATCCGCCAGTCTCCCGGCGCACCACGGCCACGGTGGACATGCACTGCATGGCGAAGGCGAAGAAGACAAGCAGCGCGACGGCGCCGCCGGGCGTGAGATCCTGGCGTAGCGCTTTCTGCAAATCCAGCCCCTGCGAATCCGGGTCCATGCCGTAAATCGTGCCCAGGGTGCTGATGATGGTTTCTCTCGCGGCGAGCGACGTGATCAGTCCGATGCCGATCTTCCAGTTGAAACCCAGCGGCTTGATCAACGGTTCGATGGTACGGCCCACGGTGCCGGCCAGGCTGTTTTCGATGGGTTCTTGCCCGCCCGTGTAGGGCACGTGGGCCATTACCCAAAGGACCACCGTGACCAACAGGATGATGGTCCCGGCGCGGTACAGGAATACCTTGGCGCGGTCCAGCAGTCGCAACCCGAGCGAGCGCACCGTGGGCCAGCGGTAACTGGGCATCTCCAGCAGGAAGGGCGCCTGCGCGCTTTTCAGCACGCTCGATTTCAGCAGGCGCGCGGTGACCACCGCCGCCAGGAAACCGATCAGATAGAGGCCCAGCAATGCGGCCACCTGCGCGGTGATGATGGAACCGATGAAGTGGCGGTCCGGAATGAACGCCGCAATCAGCAGCGCGTAGACCGGCAGGCGCGCCGAGCACGTCATGAACGGCGCGATCAAAATGGTCGCGATGCGGTCGCGTTTGTTCTCGATCGTCCGCGTCGCCAGGATGGCCGGCACCGCGCAACCGTAGGCGGAGAGCAGCGGAATGAAACTCTTGCCCTGCAAGCCGACGCGCGCCATGGTGCGGTCGGCGATCAGCGCGGCGCGCGCCAGGTATCCCGAATCCTCCAAAATTCCCATGAAGAGAAACAGCAACAGCACTTGCGGGAGGAACACCAGAACGCTGCCGACGCCTTTCCACACGCCATCCACAACTAGAGAGGTCAGCAAGGACGCGGGCAGCGTAGCTGCAATCCACTTGCCGCTGATGGCGATGGCCGTCTGGGCGGCGTTAGAGAGTGGGAGGGCCGCCATGAAGATGGTGCGGATCACTCCCACCACCACCAGCAGGAACAGCAGCGGGCCGGCCACAGGGTGCAGGAAAACGGCGTCCAGGCGGCGCGTCCACTTGGGCGCGATCGGCGGAAGATAGCCCGCCTTGGTGCCGACGCCGCCGGCCCACTCGCGGCACTTGGGCACGTCGTGCAGCACCGGCAGCAGGGTGGGCAAAGGCTTGGCCATGGCGCCGGCCAAAAAATCGAAGACCTCGTCGACGCCTTCGCCGGCGCGGGCGCTGATCAGTGCCACCGGGGCGCCCAGTTCGTGGGAGAGCTTCCGCAGATCCAGTTTGCCGCCGCGGTTGCGCAGGTCGTCCGCCATGTTCAGAATGATCAGGGTGGGCAGGCCGAGCGCCAGGATGGGCGCCGCCAGCATGAGATGCCGCGCCAGATTGGTGGAATCCAAAACCAGCAGGATGGCTTCCGGCTTGGCGGTGCCGGCGCGGCTGCCGTGAAGCACGTCGTACGCCACCTGCTCGTCTTCAGACCGCGGGTTGAGGCTGTAAATGCCGGGGAGGTCCACGATGCCGACGCTGCGTCCGTCGGGAAGTTCGGCGATTCCGGTGTGCTGTTCCACGGTGACGCCGGGGAAATTGGCCACCTTCTGGCGCAGCCCGGTGAGACGATTGAACAGGGTGGTCTTGCCGGAGTTGGGCGGCCCCACCAGCGCCACGGTGCGCACCGCCGCCGGGCGCGACAGTTCCACTACCGCTTGACTACCGCAACCATGGCAACTGCTGCATTCGCTCACGGGATACTTGGACTCCTCCGGGACTTATGGGAATGGTCGGGCTTGGCGTGCCTGGCGTGCTCGGTGTGCCCGGCAATGCGGACCTTCAATCGGCGAGCCGTGTCGCGGCGCAACGCGATTTCCGAACCATCCACCTGGAAGACACGCGGATCGCCACCGGGTGCGCTGTTTCCCGCCGTGATACGGGTGCCGGGGACGAAACCAAGTTCCATCAGGCGGCGCGCGTCTTCGCTGGGCAAATCGATTCCCTCCAGGATGGCGGCGTCGCCTTTTCGCAGGTCCATCAGGCTCGCTTGCGGCAATTCCGGTAATTCCTTGTTGCCACTCAGTTGCAACATGCTATTAGTATGCGCGCGTCCGAATTCCTTGTCAAGCGGCCGGACTCGCTGGCCGCTCCGTTTTTTCGCCATGGCTCTTCAAGGCTCTCCAAGTGCCCACAACTAAAGGATAACAAAATGAAAAAACAATTTGTAGTGCGACGCGTCCGGCAGCGCGATCTGGACCGGATTTTGACAATCGAAACGGCGAGTTTCGGCGCGGATGCATACGATCGCAACTTGTTTGCAGAATATACCCGCAAATGCGGGGGCCTGTTCCTGGTCGCGGAACGGCGTCTTCAGGTATGCGCCTACGCGATCACCGCCCTTTCCCCCGGCAAGCTAGGAAATCGGGCAGAATTGGTCTCGATGGCGGTCGCT
>JANYJN010000630.1 GCA_025358475.1 Candidatus Solibacter sp. | reverse complement strand
ATCCGATCGTTTGACGACGAACAGGCTCAGGCGGCCTACCTTAGCCACATCGAGCGAATCGGGCCACAGTTCGCGGGTGCCGCCATCCATCTTCACCGTGACCTTGCCGTTGTGAAGTTCGAATACGCCCGCCCGGGCCGCTCCATCGGGCAGCGCAATTTCATTTCCGGGATCCTTACCGAAGGGGTTGGCTCCTTCATGCAGCCAGAACAGGCCGGCAAGGGAGAGCCATCCGCCCTCGCGTTTCAAACCCTCTTCCCGCTGGCTGTGCCATTGGGCGATTTCGGTCTGATAGGCGGTAGCGGCAAACAGCACCACCCCGGCCAGCGCGGGCAATGCCATCCGCCAAATCATGAGCGCTCTCCCGTGTCTTCGATGAGTTGCTCCAGCATGCCGGCGAACTCCTCGGTTTTGCGGTCTACGCGCTGCTTGAGTTGGCTGAGATCGCGTTCCAGCGCGCGCATACGGTCGGCGAGGTGCAGACAGGCCAATACAGCGATCCGTGTGGAATCGGCGTTCGGCGCCTTGGCCGCGATCGACAACATCAGTTCATTGACGCTGGCCGCCACCTCTTCTACTTCGCGAGAATCGCCGCTGGTGAGCAGCGTGTATGGCCGGCTCAGGATGGTGACGCGGACTTGGCGTCTATCGGGAGCGCTGTTTTCCATGCGAAACTCCCCCAAAAACTGAAGCGCCCCGCTAGGAGGCGCTCAATTGATCGATCTGGCCCAGCAACTTCTCGATGCGGCTGCGCACCTGCTTGCGTTCCGCCTGCAGGGTTTTGACTTCATCCGCCATGAGGGCCGCCGCACGCTTGGCTTCAGCGGCTTCGGCCATGGCGGCTTCCCTCTCCTGCCGCAAGCGCCCAACCAGTTGCACGGCGCGCTGTATGCGGTCTTCGAGACTGCTGAGGGAATCGGTTTCCTGGTCGGCGGGGCTCATTCTTTCTCCAAGGCAGCCCGTGCCGACTCCTTCACGGCGAGGGCCGATTGCGCCAGTTCCGCCAGGTTGCGGAAAGCGGCATCGTCATGCAGCGCGACCTCGGCCAGAACTTTGCGGTTCAGATCGATGCCCGCGGCCTTGAGGCCATGCACGAACTTGCTGTAGGAAATGCCGGCGGCACGGCAGGACGCATTGATGCGGACAATCCAGATTCTCCGGTAGTCGCGCTTCTTGCGCTTGCGTCCGACATAGGCGAATTTCAGGCCGCGGTCAACGGCCTCCATGGCGGCACGGTAGAGCTTGCTCTTGGTGAGGAAGTAACCTTTAGCGCGGGCTAAAACCTTCTTCCGGGACGCCCGGCGGTGGGTACCACGTTTGACTCTGGGCACGTTTGTCTCCTTTTAATTTGGCTGGTCATCATTGGCGGAATCGGGCACGTGCCACGCGCACCGTCCGCGCAAATCGCGCACTCCTCTAAACCCGTGTGGGTCTAGTAGGGAATCATGCGCTTCAGCACCGGCTGGTCGGCCTTGTCGGCAACCACGCTCTGGTGCAACTTCTTCTTGCGTTTGTGCGGCTTCGAGGTCAGAATATGACGGCCAAAGGCATGATTGCGAACCACTAAGCCCGTGCCCGTCTTCTTGAACCGCTTGGACGCACCTTTGTGGGTCTTCAGCTTCGGCATAATTATTCCCTGGATCTTTGCAGGAAAGACTAGACGATTATAGCACGGAAGAATTCAGATGCCGGCCACGCCGCCGCCGGTAGATCCGAGAAATTAGCCTACCGGCACTTTCCAAATGCTGCTGCGTAGGGCCGCAGAGGAACAGTACCATACCGTATACCCTTGCACTACCGTTCTTCCGGTTTTCAGCCGATGTCGATCACGACCCGGTGCTGGTGACTTGTAAGCCCTCGGACTGGGTCTGCAAAGCCACCAAAAAGACGGTCAATGCCGCCCTTCTGGCGGCGGCTCCGCTGGTGGGTCCGAATGGGATAGTCAACGCCCCGGTGACCTTTCAGTTCGGAGGCATCAACTACAACACAGCGAGCGTCGAAGCGAAGTTCAAGCCGCTGACTCTCGGGGACATGATCAATGGCATTTCGCGGGGTGACGGGGCGGGCGCCTTCAATGCCAAGGCCGGGACCAGCGCCGATGTCACGACGCCTGAACCGGCGTGTGTGGCCACTTTCGGGGCGGGGTTGGGCCTTCTCATCGCGCTCGCCCGCCGTCGGCGCCGGGCTTAATTCACGCTCCGCGCATAGAGACTCCGCCACCTTCGCACCTGGGCAAAGCTTGGGGTGAAACACATCCACAGCACGCTCAATCTGAATAACGTTCTTGTCCCACAAAATTTCCATGAGGCCCGTGGATCGATACTGATAAGCGCGCTTGCGTCTGGGGATCCCCAATTGGCCCCAACCTGCTACGATGGCCCAGTGAACAACCAGACTGAACCGAAGACCGTGGGGCAATGGATTCGATACTTGACGGTCGCCGTCATCGCGCTCTTCCTTGTATGGTGGATGCTGCGCGTGTATGTTTTCTGAATCGATGCTTACTCACCTGTTGGCGCAGGCATGCCGGCCGAGATGCCGGATTCTCAAATGCATTTCACGGACGGCGGATCAGGCACCAATCCGGTCGTGGGACGAATGGGGATTTCGAGCCAGCATCGGGTGGCCCGCGGTCGATTTCCAATTTTCGAATTTGCCGGTGCCCGCGTCCTAGAGATGCGAAGGAATTCTTTACTGCCGAATGCTTTCGCGCAGTCGTGAGCCGCAAACGCGCCTGACGGGCTCGCCCGGCGCCGACTCGCCATCACACTAAGTCCGCGTCGCGCTTAGCCAGAAGTTCCCGCAACAAGGACCGGTGGCAGCGGCTCTCGTCCGGGCCGTAGCAGCCCGCCGCGCGGCAAAGGCCGGCTCATCGAAGAACTGCGATACGCCTCAGGTGCGCGGACTTCCGTGGGATGCTGAAGTACCAGTGACATGTCGAAAGTGCAAGGTTCCGATGAAGGAGATCCCTGGACACATCTACCACAAGCAGCGGAAGTGGCAATGCCCGAAATGCTCCAAAGTCAGGATGCAGAAGCAGAAGGAGAAGTTCGGCTTGTGATCCACGCTTCTTGGCGCCGGGCCACGCGCGCTGCCCCCAACCACCCCGGAAAGCCCAGCGGGTACCGACCGTAAGGGAGCGTTGGAATTGCCGCGGAAATCGCTCCCTTACGGTCGCGGCTCTGATGGGAGTAGACTCTACGCTAGGATTCTCCAGGTTGGCCCATATTGACGGGTAACTCTCACTTTCATGTCGCACACCCACTGTTGCCTCTCCTTCCACATCGGGAGTATCCTCTAGTTTCATGGCAGGTGAAACCATCGTTGTAGTGGACGACGCTCCAGTGAACTTAAGACTCACCGCCGCCGTATTGCGCAGCGAGGGCTACAGGGTGCACCTGGCGTCCAGCGCCGAAGAGGCGCTCATGATGTTGCGCAGCATGGTCCCCGACCTCCTGCTGGTGGATATCCAGTTGCCCGGCATGAACGGCCTGGAGTTGACCCGCCGTCTCCGCCAGGATCCCCGCACCCGCGAGATGCTGATCGTGGCTCTCACCGCCTCGGTAATGGCCAGCGCCCAGCAGCAGGCTTTCGAAGCGGGTTGTGACGGCTTCATTGGCAAACCGATCGACACCCGCAGCCTGGGCCAGCGGCTCCGCGCGTTCCTCGACGGCCAGTCTGGCGCCGTCCCCGAACCGGGCGGTGGGCAGGGCGGCCTGCCCACCGGTCTTTCGTTTGCAGGCCCCGAGATGGAAGCGCTGCGCCGCAGCTTCCTGACCGACGGGTCCCGCCATGTCCGCCGCCTGCTGGAGTTTGCCAATGCGCGGTTCGACATTGGCGAGGCCACCCGCATGTTCCATCAATGGATTGGCTCCGCCGGCGCACTCGGCTATATGGACCTCGCCGGCAAGGCGCGCGACGCCGAAACCCTCCTCAGTACGCCGGGCTGGACAAAAACCGATTTCCGCGACGTCCTGAGCTCCCTCGCCTACGCCTTCGCCTCGCCCCGCGAAGCCGCCGACACGCCGATTCCCGATTCCATCGTGCAGGAACTCGCCCGCAAGCGAGTCGGCCTGATCGCGTTCGCCGACGAGGAGGCGGAGCGCCTGTGCGGTGCCTTTGAACGTGTCCGCGCCCTGCCGCGGCTCTTCTCCGGAGATGAACCTCCTGAGTCGCCGTCCATCCGCGATTGCAGCGTGATCATGGTGCACGTGCGTCCTGCGAACCTCGGCATCTCGTGGCTGCGGACCGGGTGTCCGCCCCCCCGCCCCCTGGTGCTGGTCGGTGGCCGCGAAGATCTGCTGGCCCTGCCTCTGGACGTGCAGGCCCGTGCTTGCGAGTTCCTGATCGATGGCTGGCAGCCCGAGGAAGTTATCATGCGCCTGAGCTTTGCCCTGGCGCGCGGTACACCGCCGCCCGCAACCGTCGCCGGCGCGGGCGCTGCACCGGCCGCCGCGCAACCCCAGCGCGGCCCTATCGGCAAACCCGAGATTGTCATCGCCGACGATGACATGCACGTGGTGGCCGTGGTGCGCAGCGCGCTGCAGAGCCTCGGAATGGAGTGCCGCTCCGCGTCCAGCGGCATCGAGGCGCTACGTATGATCCGGGAACTCTGCCCGCACGCCGCCGTGCTCGACGTGAACATGCCCGGCATGGACGGCTTCGAAGTGCTCGCCGCCATCCGCCAGGCGGCCCTGCCGTTGAAGGTCATCATGTTAACCGCCCGCCAGCACGAGCGCGATGTCCTGCGCGGCTTCGAACTCGGCGCCGACGACTACGTCGTCAAGCCCTTCAACCCCATGGAACTTGCCGCCCGCCTCAAACGCTTCCTGTAAGTTCTACCGCCGCAAAAATACTGCGCCCATCGGAAGAACGCCCCCCTAACGGTCACGGCTACGACCGGCTCAGACGCAACTCCGATTCGGGCCGCCACCGTGACGAAGCGCTTGACGCCAACCCTACCGCTTGTTGCTAATCTTCGCCGTGTGGGCGATGCGGGTGGGTTCGATGGCCGCGCCGCTCGCGAGTTTGCCCAGGGGCTGCACCACTGAAGTGTCAACCAAGCGGGCCATGACGTAGGCCGGCATATCCTCGGCGTCCTTGAAGAAGGTGAGGGTGCCGAGCGCCGGGTTGAAATCGACGCGCAGCAGGTCTCCGCCGCGCAATTGAGTTAAACGTAGTGCAGCAGCGCATCTTCAACGCGGCAAATTCCGCCCCATTCGTCTTCACCCTCACCGAGGAGGCCAAGGACTTCCTGCTGGTGGAAGGCACC
>JANYJN010000606.1 GCA_025358475.1 Candidatus Solibacter sp. | reverse complement strand
AAGTTGGGGCACTTTGGGAACTCCTGCTCTTCGATGAAACGCTGCGGCGTCTTGCAGACGCTGCACCAATAGATGCCGGTGACGGGCACGATAGCGCCGGGGCGATGATTCATTTTTCTCCGTTCCGGCCGGCCAACCAGTCGGCCAGTTCTTCCATGCGGTCTACCAGGCGGTCGGGCGCCGGGTCAACCAGCGTTTCCGGCTGGAAGCCGTACGTCACGCCGCAGGACGCGATGCCCGCATTGCGCGCCGTCTGTATGTCCACTCCGCTATCGCCGATCATCAGGGTGCGGTCGGCGGGGACGCCGGCCTCCCGCATGAGCGTGTGCACGCCGACCGGGTCCGGCTTTTTTAAATCGAAACTGTTGCCGCCGTAAACCTGGAAGAAATGGCCGCCCACCCCGAGCCCGTCTAGGATGGCGCGGCTGATGCCCACCGGCTTGTTGGTGAGCACGGCCATGCGCTTGCCGCCGTCGCGCAGCCGGTCCAGCGCTTCCCGCACGCCCGGATAGAGCGTGGTGAAATCCAGGTAGTGCTCGCGATAGTATTCCAGGAAAAATTCCAGAGCCTCCTGAACTTCCGGTTCGGTGGCCTGCGCGCCCATCGCCCGGCGGATCAGCACGGGGGCGCCGTTGCCCACGTAGGAGTAGACGCGCTCGTTATCCAGGGGGCTCATGCCCATGTGGCGGCGCGTGGCGTTGACGGCTTGCGCCAGGTCCAGTTTGGAATCGACCAACGTGCCGTCCAGGTCGAAGATCAGCAAGTCCATGTCTACCCGTTGACCGTTTTCTTTTTGCGCGGATGTCCGGCGCGTGTTATCGGTTTGCGCTTGATGCGCGGGCGCGTGCCGCCCACTTCGTAGGCCACCATCTTGCGCTGCAACGTATTGCGGTGAATACCGAGTTGTTTGGCGGCGGCGCACTGGTTGCCGTGGTTGTTCTGCAGCGCGCCCTGGATCATGCTCTTTTCCAGGATCTCAATGGCCTGTTGCAGGAATAGTCCTCCGTCGAGCAGGTGTTCCACCAACCCGTCGAATCCGTCTTTCATTATTTTCTCGCTCCCCCGGTTGGCAATTTGTGGATCCCTTTTTCCAGCGTCTCGCTCCAGGCGGCCTTCACCTGGGCGTAAGTCCTGCGGAAGCCCTCTTTTAAATCGTGCGGCGCCATCAAAACGACCATGCGGGCGGCGTCCACTACATAGGGGGCCATGCGGGAGTGGACGATGGCCTCGGGTGGCTTGTCGCCCCGCGAAAATGCCATCACTCCCATAATAATTGCGATTGCGAACACCAATCCGCGCAGCAGGCCGAAGCCCGCCCCCAACAGGTGATCGACAATGGAAAGCCCGGTGACTAACAGGAATCTGCCGGCTACGTAGCTCACCAGCGCGCCCAATAAAAGCACGCCGCAGAATACCACGGCGAAGCCGCCGGCGTTAGCCATCGTTGGAGAACTGGCATAAGGCAACAGGTAAAAACCCACCGTGCCGTAGAACCAGATGCCCAGAAGCAGGGCGAGCACGCCTGAGACCAATCCGATAATTTGCCGCGAGAACCCGCGGCGAAGACCGGCGACGACGCTGGCGAGCAAAATCAACGCCAGGACGAAATCCAGCCAGTTCATGGCAGTGGGTGGCCGGTCAGAATCTGGTAGGCCTGCCGGTATTTCCCGGCAGTCTTCTCCGTGACTTCTTGGGGCAACGGCGGCGCCGGCGGCTGCTTGTTCCAGTGGATGGATTCCAAATAATCGCGCACAAACTGCTTGTCGAAGCTGAGCTGTGCGCCGCCGGGCTGGTACGATTCCGCCGGCCAGAAGCGCGAGGAATCGGGCGTCAGGACTTCGTCGCCCAGCACCAGCTCGTCGTTCACGAAGCCGAACTCGAACTTGGTATCGGCGATCCGCACGCCCTTGGTTTCGGCGTAGCGGGCGGCGCGCGAATAAATCTTTAGCGTGAGGTCGCGCAAGCGCTTCGCCAGCTCTTCGCCAATCAGCGAAACCACGTGCGCGAAGCTGACGTTTTCGTCGTGTCCCGATTGCGCTTTGGTGGCAGGCGTGAAGATGGGCTCCGGCAGCTTGTCGCTCTCGCGCAAACCGGCGGGCAGCGCGATGCCGCAGACCGTGCCCCGGTCACGATATTCTTTCCAGCCCGACCCCGAGAGGTAGCCGCGCGCCACGCACTCGATTTCGATCATGCGGGCGCGTTTCACCAGCATGGAGCGGCCTTCCAGTTGGTCGCGGAACGGTTGGAGCGCGGCCGGATACTCGCCGACGTCCGCCGTCAGGAAGTGCGTCGGCGTCACCTCGCGCAAAAAGTGGAACCAGAAGATGGAGAGTTGGGTGAGCACCCGCCCTTTGTCGGGAATTCCGGTGGGCAGGATGTAGTCGAATGCGGAGAGGCGGTCGCTGGCCACGATGAGCAGCCGGTCCTTGTCGACGCTGTACACATCGCGTACCTTGCCCTGCGCATGGCGTTCGACACCGGGGAGATCGGTTTGAAGAATGACGGGATTTTTTGTGAAGTTCACGCTTGCCTTCGCGGATGCACCAGGGGAGTAATCCAAATGATAACCCGTCTGGCGGAGAAGTCAATCCACAGGATGCGGCGGTTATGTTTCGGTCCAAGATGGGGCAGAACTTTTGTCGTCTGTTGGCAGGGGCCAGCGGCCCGCGAAATTTCATGAAAAAAGGTGGGGCATGCTTTAGCTTGCCAGGCGGCCGGAAGGGTGGCCATGCCTCCACCGGAGGGGCTTTTCGATCCTGTGACTGGCGATGGTCTGTCCCACGGGACTTTGCGAAAATGGCGCGAAACGTTGTATGCTCAATCCAAGAGAGGGCTACCAATTTGAGACACCGCATTTTCACCGCTGTCGCGTCACTTGTGTTCACATTTGCCGCCGCGTGCGCGGCGGACATCCCCCAGGTTGGGCAAGAGGCGCCGGAGTTTTCGCTGCCATCCCAGGAGGGCAGCCAAGTCAGTCTGAAGGAGTTTCGTGGACAGTGGGTGGTGCTGTACTTCTACCCGAAGGACATGACGCAAGGCTGCACCATCGAAGCGCACAACTTTCAGCGGGACCTGCCGAAGTACCAGCAACGGCACGCCGTGATCGTCGGTGTCAGCGTGGATTCCACCGATAGCCACAAGGAGTTCTGCACCAAGGAGAGCCTGACGTTCAAGCTGCTCTCCGACCCGGACAAGAAGATGGTGGACCAGTACGGCTCGCTCAGCCCACACGGCATGGCGTCGCGCAATACCTTCCTGATCGACCCCGCGGGCAAGGTCGCCAAGGTCTGGACCGCCGTCAGCCCCGCCCAACACAGCGAGGACGTCCTGGCCGCGCTGTCCGAAGTAAGCAAGTAGCGGTGGGCGTGGTTCCCGGCATTTAACCTCCGGCACTCTATTGCCGGCCAGGCGCATAGCGAAATTGGTACCGGCTGGCCTGACCTGTGGGATGCTATCTGGGAAAGTCATCCTCAGTCAAAGGACCGCCTCATGGCCAACTACATCGGCGCCATCGACCAGGGCACCACCAGCACGCGATTCATCGTCTTCGATCGCTCCGGCCGCATCGTTGCGGCCGCCCAGAAAGAACATGAGCAGATCTATCCGCAGCCAGGGTGGGTGGAGCACGACGCCAACGAGATCTGGCGGCGCACGCGCGAGGTGATGGCCCTGGCGCTGGAACAGCGCGCTCTGGTGGCCGGCGACCTGGCGGCCATCGGCATCACCAACCAGCGCGAAACCACCGTCGTGTGGGACCGCCAAAGCGGCGCGCCCGTGTACAACGCCCTGGTCTGGCAGGACACGCGCACCACTGGCGCGGTGGCGGAACTGGCGCGCCACGGTGGCCCCGACCGCTTCCGCGCCAAGACCGGCTTGCCGCTGGCCACCTACTTCAGCGCACTCAAAATCCGTTGGATACTGGACAATGTCCCCGGGGCGCGCGCCCGCGCCGAGGCGGGCGACCTTCTGTTCGGCAACATGGACACCTTCGTGTTGTGGAATCTCACCGGCGGCCTGCATCTCACCGATTGCACCAATGCCAGCCGCACCCAGTTGATGAACCTGGAGACGCTGGACTGGGATGATGAGTTGCTGGACGCCTTTCGCATTCCGCGCGCCATCCTGCCCCGCATTGTGTCCTCTAGCGAGGTGTACGGCGAGGCTGCCGTCGATGGCGTGAAGGGGGTGCCAGTGGCCGGCATCCTCGGAGATCAGCAGGCTGCGCTAGTGGGGCAGACGTGCTTCCATCCCGGCGAGGCGAAAAATACCTACGGCACCGGCTGTTTCCTGCTGATGAATACCGGCTTCAAGCCGGTGCCATCGCAGCACGGCATGTTGACCACCGTGGCGTACCGGTTCGCGGGGCAGCCAGCGGTCTACGCGCTCGAAGGCAGCGTGGCCATCACCGGCGCCCTGGTACAGTGGATCCGCGACAACTTCGGGCTGATCGAAAAGAGCAGCGATATCGAAGTGTTGGCGCGCACCGTGAAGGATAACGGCGGCGTCTATTTCGTGCCTGCTTTCAGCGGCCTCTACGCGCCCTATTGGAAGGACAACGCGCGCGGCGTGATTGTCGGCCTTACGCGCTACACCAACAAAGGACACCTGGCGCGCGCCGTCCTCGAAGCCACCGCCTTACAGACGCGCGAGGTGGTGGAGGCCATGGAAAAGGACTCTGGCATCCTGCTGGACGTGCTGCGCACCGATGGCGGCATGGTGTCCAACGATCTGCTCATGCAGTTCCAGGCGGACATTCTGGACCGGCCGGTGGTGCGAGCCACCGTGCAGGAAACCACCGCGCTGGGCGCCGCCTACGCCGCCGGACTTGCCGTGGGGTTCTTCCAGGATATCGACGATCTGCGCGCGCGCTGGAGCGTGGACCATACTTGGAAGCCCCAAATGGAAGCGGACCGGCGCCAGGAATTGTACGGCTTTTGGAAGAAGGCGGTCACGCGTTCGTTCGACTGGCTGTAACTGAATACGCCGTTATCAGAACGCGCGTAGCTTCCATCAGAGCCGCGACCGTGAGATGCTGTGAAATAATGCGGTTCGCAGGCGGAAGCGCCTGCGCCACTACCGGCAAGTCGTTTGCACGCAAAGGTGGGGCAGGCGCTTTCGCCTGCCAATTCCGCTTCCGGGCGAATATTTCACAGCTTCCGCGGAGCGGTTTCTTCGAATCGGAAACCGCATTTGTGAAAACTAACTGCACACGAGGAGCCGATGGCATCCAGATTTTTCGGTGAGTTCATGGGGACGATGGTCCTCATTCTGATGGGCAACGGGGCGGTGGCCAACATGTTGCTCACGCGGAGCAAGGCCGAAGGCGCCGGATGGCTGGCCATCACCGCGGGGTGGGCCTTCGCGGTGATGACCGGCGTCTTCACCGCCATCGCCTGCGGCAGTCCGGACGCGCACCTCAACCCGGCGGTGACTCTGGGGTTCGCCATGAAGACCGGCGATTTCTCGCTCCTTGCGCCCTTCGCCGCGGCGCAATTGCTGGGAGCGATGGCGGGCGCCGTGCTGGTCTGGTTGAATTTTCTGCCGCATTGGAAGGTCACGCCGGATGCGGACACGAAGTTCGCCTGCTTCGGCACGTCGCCCGCCATCGATAGCCGTGGCCCCAACTATTTCACCGAAGCCCTCGGCGCCTTCATCCTCATCCTGGTGGTGTCGGCCATTGGCTCCAAGGCCGCGGGTACGCTGCCGCCGGGCCTGGGACCCTATCTGGTGGGCATGCTCGTGTGGGCCATCGGTATTTCGCTCGGCGGCACCACCGGGTACGCCATCAATCCCGCCCGCGACTTGGGCCCGCGGATCATGCACGCGATTCTGCCGATTCCAGACAAAGGAGCCACCAACTGGAGCTACGCCCCGGTCCCCGTTCTCGGCCCCTTGGCCGGCGGAGCGCTGGCCGGCCTGCTGGTAAAGTGGGTGGGGTTCTAGCCGGCGCTACAATCGGCAGTATGACGCAAGCCTTGGCCACGCTGGCGCCCCGGTCGCCGCAACGTTCCGCAAGACTCCCTCTCCAGACCAAGGTGTCTGTGGCATAAGGCTCCGCCTTGTGCATACGAGCGCAGCTCGGACCTCATCACTCCGCTTCCTCTCTGCTTTTGACTTTCTCAATCTTCTCTGCGCTTATCTCTGCGATCTCTGCGCCTCTGCGTTGAATACGCATTCCCGTTTAGCCCCGCTCCCGCGTTACCCTGGAACTACATGCCCACTGTCGCCGCCACAGATCTGACGCATTTCTGCGAAGCCATTCTGCAAGGCGCCGGAGTGCCGCGCCATAAAGCCGAGGTCGCCGCCGCCTGCCTGATTTCCGCCAACCTGCGCGGCGTGGATTCCCACGGCATCCAACTGCTGCCGTTCTACATCGATCAGTTGCTGGCCGGCGAGATCAACGCCCAAACCGATGGCCGGGTGATTTCCGAATCGGGCTGTTGCCTGCATTTCGACGGGCAGAACGGCCTCGGCCAATGGGTGGCGGAGACCTGCTGCGCGCACGCCGTGCGCATCGCCGGCAAACTCGGCCTGGGGATGGTGGTGGCCAGGGAGTCGAACCATTTCGGCGCCGCCGCCTGGTGGGCGCGGAAAATGCGCGACGCCGGACAGATCGGCATCGTGATGTGCAACTCTTCCCCCATCGTGCCGCCGTGGCAGGGCAAGAAAGGGCAGTTGGGCACTAACCCCATTTGCATGTCCGTGCCCGGGCCGTGGTTGCTCGATATGGCCACCACCACCGTCGCGGCGGGCAAGGTTTTCAAGGCGTTCCTCAACGGGCAGCCCGAGATCCCAGCGGGCTGGGCGTTGGATTCCGAAGGTGTGCCCACCACCGATACCCAAGCCGCCTACAAAGGCATGCTGATGCCCCTGGGCGGCTACAAAGGCAGCGGTCTCGCCATGATGGTGGAGATTCTGTGTTCGGTGCTGAGCGGCGGCGCCATGTGCAACGAGGTGGGCGGCATACGCTTCCGCGGCCAGACGGTGCGTAACAGCCAGATGTACCTGGCCATCGACGTGGCGCGCTTCATGCCGGTGGAAGAGTTCACCGCCCGCGTCACGCAACTGGTCCACATCATGAAGTCCACGCCCGCCGCCCCGGGCTTCGATGAAGTGCTGGTGGCCGGCGACCCGGAATGGCGCACGGAGGCGGAGCGCCGCGTGACCGGCCTGCCCATCGCCGCCGGGAACTGGGACCTGCTGCTGAAAGCCGCGGCCAGGGTCAACGTCCCGGCCATCCCGGTATAATAAGGGCGGTGCTGGTTTCCATTGCCCCCAAGATCGAACGCCCCAAGTGGTTGCGTGCGCCGGCGCCCACTGGCGAGAACTATCGCGATCTAAAGGGGCTGATCGAGCGCCTGCGCCTGCACACCGTCTGCGAAAGCGCGGCCTGCCCCAACGTCGGCGAGTGCTGGAACCACCGCATCGCCACCTTCATGATGCTGGGCAATGTGTGTACCCGCCGCTGCGGGTTCTGCGCGGTGCAAAAAGGCGCGCCCCTGCCGGTGGATTACGACGAGCCCACGCGCATCGCCGAGGCGGTTTCGCTCATGGGGCTGAAGTTCGCCGTGGTCACCAGCGTCAACCGGGACGACCGGCCGGATGGCGGCGCGGAGTTGTTCGCGATGGTGATCCGCGCTATCCGCGAGCGCGTTCCCCGCTGCGGCGTCGAGGTGCTGATTCCGGATTTCCAGGGCAACCTGCAGGCCGTGGAGACGGTGATGGAGGCGCGCCCGGACGTGCTCAATCACAATACCGAAACTGTGCCCAGGCTCTACCGCCAGGTGCGTCTCGGGGCGCGCTACGAGCGCTCTCTGGAAGTTCTTGAACACGCCCGGCGTGTGCAGCCCCGGACGCCGACGAAATCCGGCATGATGCTCGGCCTGGGGGAGACGGTGGAGGAGGTGCTCCAAGTGATGCGCGATCTGCGCGCTCATCAGGTGGCCATCCTCACCCTGGGGCAGTATCTGCGGCCTTCGCCCAAGCATTTACCGATTGTGCGCTACGTGACACCGCTCGAATTCGAGGAATTGCGCATCGCCGGGCTGGGAATGGGCTTCGCGCACGTGGAATCCGGCCCGCTGGTGCGCAGCTCCTACCACGCGGGCATCCAATCCGAGCCGCGGCCGGGGTAACTCTCCGGGTCGGGAGCGTGGCACATTTCGGGTGCC
>JANYJN010000578.1 GCA_025358475.1 Candidatus Solibacter sp. | reverse complement strand
GGCTCGCCCTGGTTGAGCTTCACGGCGGTATGGCCCACCGCGATCTGGTTGACCAGGCTGGAGGAGAGCGCGGTGACGCCGGAGACCACGTATCCGCGATACCGGACGGTTTGGGTGGCGTTGAGTTGTTCGCCCACGCTTCCGGGCGAGATGGACGCGGTTTGATTCTGCATCCAGCGAAAGAACACCTGGCTATTTGCCGAGAGACGCTGGTCGATGCGGCCGAACGGCCAATTGCCGCGGTAGGCTTCGGAGCCGTACGGATGGGTCCAGGTGTAGTTCTGGGTGAAGGTGTTGGCGGTACCCGCATTGGCAACGGGGTAATAGCTGGACTGGTAGTGCGAAGACACCGGGGCAAAGCGGTTGGTAGGCACGATGTTGTTGGGGAAAGGAGCGCCGTTCTTGGGATCCCGGATGACCACTACCTTTCCGTTGGGGGCGGTCTGGGCATTCAGGAACTGGCTGAAATCGAGCGTGCGCATTTGCCCCGTGGGCACGTCGGCGAAGAGGGTCTCGCTGTAAGGCGTCCTCTGGTACATGCCGGCGCCATAGAAATAGGTCCAGTGAGGCACAATCGCGCCGCTGAGTTCGGCTTGCACCTCGCTGACTTTATACGAAGATTTTGACGAATCGAAATACGACCTGGCGTTGAACCCCGAAGAGGCGCGCTTGTAGTAAATCAGTCCGTGTATGCCGTCGCTGCCGTGCTTGGAGATCATTTCGACATGGACCGGCTTGGCCGCATCCACGCCGGTGGTGGCGATGGCCACCTCAACGGTCTCGAAGAAGGCGGGGTTGCCCGTCTGGGTGGTGGTGTCCTGGGCCACGCCGTCGAGCGCCCAGGTCTGCTGGTTTCGGGCGGAGATGCCGGAAATCACCAGTCCGGCCTGGGTTCCCAGCGTGTTCCCCTGAGTGGCCGGGGCTTGCGTGAGCAGGGGAAGCGCCGAGGGGTGAAGGTCGACAAACGGAGCGTCCTGCCACACGCGCTTAAAATCGATGATGCTGGCAACCGTGCCGTCGTGGGTTTGGAACGGAGCGGCAGTCTCGTCGCGCAAGACCGTCTCGTCTCGCGCTTCCGGCTTGAGTTGGGCATCGAAGTGCCGCTGCTGCTCCGCCAACAGTAGGATGCCTTCGGCTTGAAACGTCTGGAAGTGGTTAGCGTCGATTTTGACGGTGTAGGATCCGGGCCGGAGGAACGGCGCGTCGTAGTGGCCGCCCGAGCCGGTCGATACCTCGCGCACGCTCAGTTCCTTGCCGGACTCGAAGAGGACCAGCCGGACACCGGGAATCGGAACCCCGGAAGTATCGGTGATGGTTCCGCGGAGCGTAGCCGTCTCCGATTGCGCGAACAGCAAAGCAGACGAAATGAAAAAAAGTAAAAATCGATTGAACCGGCGAACCATGCTTGCCTCACTGTTTGGTTCCTGGGCGGGCGCCAGAGCGTCGCGCGACGGGGCTTACCGCTCCCGCCACGAAGGCACTCCAGTTACCGCGCGGACCTGAAATGTTTTCTGAATGACAGACTGCCTGAAATACGTAGGCTATGGGGCGGCAAAATGCCACCCCATAGCCTTAACCTCCGGCTGGGAGCGTCGGGCTGAAATAGTGCGACGCAACGCGCGTAATCCGCGTTACCGTATTCTAAGAGTACAGAGGTGAAACCCTGGAAGACAAGTGCGCGTCTGCTTTCTTTCAGCGGCACGCCCGGAGAAACTCCGCGGGCACTCACTCTGTGAATTTCGTGCGTCACCAGGTGTGCTTTTTTGGCACGGGTGTAACGGACGGCGCAGTCAGTTCCTGTAGTGATCACACGAACCGAGGTAATCGCATGACAGTACCGAATCGCGGACGACGGGCAGTTGCGCTATTGTACGGACTGGTTGCATTGACCGTGCATGGCGTTCAAGGGCAGACTCCTGTCGCGAGCGAGCAGAAGCCGGTGGCGCCGTCCACCGCCGCGGAGAAGACGGGGGAAGCGCACCCGCAGAAGTTGGCCATCGGCGTGCGCGCGCGGATACTGCCGGTTCGAGCGTTCAGCGTCATGGACAACGGGCAGGTCATGAACACCGCCACGGTCTCCAAGGTAAACTACGACTCGAACTACAATACGGTCTCTCACTCGCTCATGGTGGGCGGTGGGTTGACTCTGGAGGCTCGCATCTCGCGGCGCATGCTGGTAACCGCCGAAGTGCTCTTCAACCGCCTGCGGTACGACAAAACCACGGATGTGTTTTCGGGGACCGACGACCCTACCACCGCCGCCGATGAGAGATCGCATAAGATCACCACGGAGAAAACCAAAGCCCGGCTGTTCGATCTTCCGGTGCTGGTGCACCGGAATTTGCGCTCGTCCGGCTGGCTTTCGCATTTTTACGTGGCTGGTGGGGCCACCGCGCGCCTGGTTACCACCGTGCGCACCACCAACAACATCACTAACCCGGACCTCACCAAGGCGAATAATCAGATTCGTGCCGGGGTGGACAAGCGAACCCTGGTCGGCGCGACCGTGGGCGCGGGCTTCCGGTTCGTGGATGAATTCAATATCAAGGTGACTCCGGAGGTCCGCTACACGCGTTGGAATGGGATGACGTTTAACCAGGATTCCACGCGTTCGCCGCGCAACCAGTTGGAAGTGGGGATCGCATTCAGCCGGTAGGCCAAAACCTGCCAGACTTCGAGATCCCCCCCAACAGAGCCCCGAGCGTCAGCGAGTGGGCATGTGGTAACACCGAATCTAGCTAGCGGTCTGGGCACTAGCCGCTGGCCGCAAGTCCGTACCGGTTCTGCCAATGTACCCAGGCCGAGTGGATGATCCGCATGACATCGGATGGGTGGAAGGGCTTGGACAGCAGATCGAATGCGCCCTCGTTGAGGAGTTCCATCCACAGGCGATCTTCGGCCAGCCGGGAAGTCACAATCACACAGGGTGGCGCGGGCAAGAGCTTGCATGCCCGCAGGATTTCCCGCCAGGCGTCCGGATAGGCGTCATGATCGCACAGCACGATGGGAATCCGGTGTGTCCGCAAGAGGGCGAGTGTGGACGCCAGTGTAGGGCTGGGCTGGAGCGTCACTCGACAATTCGGGTATAGGGTCAGGCTGGAATTGCGGAAGGTTCGGCCGAGGACCGCGTGATCGTTCTCGGACGGGCTCAGCGACAGAACCCTGACAGTCCCAGGCGGATGGCTGGCGCGCGGTTCAGGCAGTGAACCGGACCTCCTTCCAGCGCGGAAAACCACACCCAGGCTGGCACGGTGTCCGATAGCAGCGTCGGCTGGCGGGAAGCCGATAACGATCCGGTGGGAGAAATGCGCGCCGTAGGCGGTTTGAGTGAAGTGAAACACCTGGTCTCCTACTCCGTCGAGATCAGGACGTGACCAGGACCGGCTTGGGTGACTGGCCATTTGGAGCTATAGGGACGCGACGGTTGGCCCCCAGTAAAATCGAACTCCGCCGGACGCGCTGAGTTGCGCACGGCGGCCAAATTAAACCAAATCAGACTCCAGGTAGACACGGGATTGCCACATCTGGTACACTACGTGCTGTCCCTTTCGATAACGCTCAGTGGGAGGTTCGTATGCCCGTTTGGAACGGACCGCTTGCACCAATGAGGATACATGGCACGCAAATCAGGTAAA